>JAIRLU010000073.1 GCA_031259215.1 Treponema sp.
CTGGTTGCTGGTTGCTGGTTGCTGGTTGCTGGTTGCTGGTTGCTGGTTGCTGGTTGCTGGTTGCTGGTTGCTGGTTGCTGGTTGCTGGTTGCTGGTTGCTGGTTGCTGGTTGCTGGTTCATTTTACCGAAAATCTCCTTTTTGTCAAGCCCTATGTAAAAAATAGTATTGTTTTATGTTTATTCCATTTTTTAGCTTTGTCAAGTACCTATTTCGACCAAATTCAGCAGAAATGGCACATACCGTTCTTCTGTACGAACCGATGGTTTGCCAACCAGCATAAGGACTGAGTAGCGGTATATATGCCCCGCATACAGGGGATTGCATTTTTCAGTGCTTCCCTAGCTGTTTAAGCTGTTCCTCTACAGCTTCTGAGAGGGCTTGATACCGTTTTAAGGAAGATGCCCCATACCGGGTAAGGGACTCGGGGGGAGGATTTTTCTGTTCCCCTTCCCCCAGTACCGGAGGAGGCACCAGAAAACCTGCTACGTCTTTTACAGGGCTTGCGGCAATTTCCCTATCAATGGCCGCAAGCCGTTTAAGGAACAAACAACTCCCTTTCTGTTCCTGGGGCCCGGGCGGTTGTGGCCTTTTTCCTGTTCCTGTGCGGTCTGGCGAGGAGGTCCTCTGGAGGATCTCCACCGCAGCATCTGCCAGGGATTTAATTGTAGTAAGCCCTGTCACCAGTTCCTGTAAGGCCGCATCGTATTTTATCCTTCGTTCCTGCATCTGCTTCTGCCCCATAAAGTCGTGGTGTACGCGGGAAAAGGCGCTCCCCAGATGGTGATCTATTTCCTCCCGCCGGATCGGTAGAGCCAGGAGTTCTGCTGGGGAAGCAGTAATCAAGCCGGATATAGCAAGCCCTTCCCCAGAAAGACGATAATTCCTGAGTCCCGGAGTTCCGTGGAACCGGTTTTCAAACCATGTTGCGTAAAGGGATAAGCGCCGATCCGTCAGAACCCGGCTTCCATCCGCTGCAGCGGCCCAGAAAGGATTTCCATCCCTCAGCGCCCTAAACGAACGGGTTTCCCCAGGACTAAACCGGGTCGATTCTGAGAGGGCCTGTTCTTCAAATCGAGCTCCCTTAAAATGGGTTTTGAGGCCGGGGAAGGAAAGATCCAAACCAGCGATCCAGATGGAAGATGAACCAAGCATTCGAGCGAAGTCCCAGGCAGTGGTTGCCACCGAGCCTCCTGCACCGAGCCGTCCTTTGGGATCGAGTCGCTCTTCGATGAAACTGCCTAAGGGATACAGGGAGGCACAGAGGAACCTCTCGGCACAAGGATGCCTGAGTACCGGAGGATACACGGCAGATTCCGCGATGAGGCAGGTCTTATGTAAGGGAATACGGTCCAAATGCCGGGAGTTCCAGTATTGCGGATCCACTACCACCACAAAATCCGGATCAACCCCTGCCCCTGTGAACAGCCTCAAGGCAGTATCCACGGCCACCACAACACAGCGCTTATGGATGGCAGGCAAGATGGGGGCGATGCGGTCCAGGGAAGGACCTGCGGCAGCAAGAAACGTAGGGATCTGGGGCGCCACAATTCCTGCTAGACGGCCTATCCCCGGAAGATCCCGGATAGCTTCTAGGTTTCGGGAGCCATTCCGGACCCAACGTTTTCCGAAGCGCCGGAGGGTTGCCCGGTTGACCTCATCTCTTGAGGTCCAGACCTGGATATGTCGTTCTATACGGGCGTACCAATCTGCATCAAGCTGCATAAGCCCGGGATTTCGGATAAGCTCAGGGGAAGGGGTCCCTCCTGGCCCCTGGGTTTCGCAAAAATGAAGCGCTCCAGTAATCCCATCTTCCCTTCCTCCCAGGACAAAAATGAGGGACTGTGCTGAAAGGAGGGAACTCAGATCCCTGGTTTCCAAGGCCTTCCGCAGCACCGCGGCCCGGCGCTCCACCATGATGATGGGACGATTGGGGGAAAGCCCTGTTTTTTCCAATATCCCTTCTACAGCATATCCCAATCCAAAGCCCAAGATGATAAGGGGACCAGTACCGTTCAGGGTCTCTGCCAAGCGCCGGCCTTCCCGTTTCGGATCCCGCCGTGAATGAATAGAGATGCCCTGAATGATCAGGCTAGGATCCCCTGATGCAGCGGTTTCTATCCGGATATCCCCTGCGTCTTCCAGCCCTGGGCGGTCTAGTTGTTCCAAGAGACCAGGAAACTTTTCTTTGATGATGGCACTATTCCTATCCCAATGGGTGCTATAGGTCATAGGTTCCTCTTATTCCAGTTCCACGATGATGGTGGTATCTGCTTGTAAGGGTGTTCCTGGAGGAGGGCTTTGCCGTTTGACCCAGCCATCTCCCTGTATTTCAAGATGCAGATCATCCCGAAGCAGGAGGGGAAGGAGCTGCCGTTTCGCATACCCGATAAGATTAGGAACTGTACCTTCGATGAGGGGGATTTCTGCATGAGGCAAGGTAATAGAACCGGAATGATTGACCTGGGGATTTCTTCCCCGGGGGATCCCCAGGTAATCCACCAGCGCTTCCGCTGCTTGCCGTATGGGCGGGGCTGCAATGCGGCCCCCCAGATAGGATTCTCCCTGAGGCTTTACGATGACGATGTACAAAATCAGGGAAGGCGCTTCTGAGGGGAGCAGGGCCATACAACTGGCAATAAAGTCGGAACTTGAATAGGCGCCGGTGGTAGGATCTACGAACTGGGCCGTACCGGTTTTGACGGCTAAGGATAGATCCTCCACATTGGCCCGCCGTCCAGTACCGGTACTGGAGGTAACATCCGTCATATACGAACGCATGAGCTGGGCGGTTTCGGGCTTCAGGATCCGCCGGGGAGTACCGGGATTAAAGGGCTGTTCCGTACTTCCGTCGCTTGAACGGATCCGGGAGACGATCCGGGGTGGAACGAGGATACCGTCGTTAGCTATGGCAGAAGCAGCCTGGATCATCTGTAAGGCTGAGACGGATATCTCTTGACCCATGGCGATGGTCGGTTTAGACCGGTCGGACCATCGGTCCACAGAACGGAAGACCCCGGTGGTCTCCCCGGGATTTCCGGTCCCTACCCGAGAACCGAATCCAAAATCTTGGATCGTCCTATAAAAGACATCTGCTCCCAGCCGGTCCGCGGCATAGGCTGCCCCGGTATTGCAGGAGAATCGGATGATTTCTCGGGCGCTCACTCTTCCATGGGTACCGAGGCAATTAATGAGGATCCGTTCCCCCAGGTTCGTAACCCGTTCGTAACGACCGTTACAAATAAAGATGCTGTTTCCGGTAATGGCCCCTGAATCTATAAGGGCAGCGAGGGAAAAGACCTTGAACACCGAACCAGGTTCGTAGGCCCAGATTGCGGGCCGGTTCATTCGGCTGATTTCATCCGAATCCTGGAGCACATTGGGATTGAATCCCGGGGCAGATGCGGAACCGAGAATATCGCCGGTCCGGGGATCCATAGCCATGAGCATCACTGCTTCGGCCTTATTCTCTTGTAAGGTTTGAGTGGCTATGGTTTCAAGGATATACTGCACATTAGCATCTATCGTGAGGATCACCTGATTACCCTCCCGATCTGCATTCGGGGCGAGTTCCGATTCAAAGGCATATTCAATCCCTTCAAGACCGATCCCTTCATCCCCCACAAAACCGACGATCTGACTTGCCAGGCTGCTCTCTGGATAGATCCGGCCTACAATAGGCTCAATATTGACCCCTCCCAGGGGGAGTTGGGTTTGGATTTTTTGTATGGTCGCTTGGTCCACCTGTTTTTTAAGGTATATAAAATCACTGGAAGCCGTGGTGATCCGCCGGATGATTTCATCGCTGGAGAGGTTAAGTATAGGCCCTAGGGTATGACTCAGGGCTTCCAGGTTTGTTATTTCAGGACGCCATACGCTGATGTTAGCAAGCCTGGTCTGCATGGCCAGAATACGGTCGTTTCTATCTAAGATGGTACCCCGTTCGGTAAAGGGTTTGGTGCTGATCAGTTTTTCCGGGATGTCCCCATTCAGCATTAGCAGGGCATATCGCAGGACAACGATGAGGGTGAGCAGGGCAAACAGAAAAAAAACCACCAGAAACCGCTGGTAAATGATGCGCTCTTGATCATACTGCTCTCCGTAGCGGTTTTGAGCAGGGAATGATTCTTTTTTTCCTCGGCCCCTTTTGCCGGTCCTTCCCGTGGTGGTAAACATTAAAGTAGTAATACCTTACCGAGAATATTACGCAATGGAATAGGACCGTAGGCACGGGAATCGTAGGATTGGAGACTATTATCCCCCAAGGCCATGAAGGTTTGGTTTTCAGTAAGCCCGGTGCACCGTTTTACCGCAATTTCCCCGAAGGGGGTATAGAAAACCACCACATCTCCCGGCTCAGGCATAGCCCACCACAGGAGATAGTCCTCGGACCAGGGAAGCCGTAGACCGTAAGCCAGTTTATTCACCACAAGTATGGAACCCGGTTTAATAGCTGGTACCATAGATTGTCCTTCGGTAATCATAAAATCAAACAAAAAAAGCTTCAGTAATAGGGCAATGCATAATGCTCCTCCAATTGCCCTTCCGGTCTCGATGGATGTATTATGTTCCATACTATAGTCTATAATAGTATAATCATTCTTGAGCTACCTGTCGATAAATAAACCATGACGAATGATTTAATCCTGCAGCAATATATTACTCGTCGTAAACCATCGGCTGCTGCGGTCCAGAGTAAGACTCCTAAGCCTTCCCCGTATACGCCTCGGTATGTACCATCTTCCCCCCATAGCGCCAATGTATTAGTAATAGAACAGATTAAACAGAAGCCTGTTCCTACGCAGCGCTATTATAAAAAAAAGGAGACCTTTATTCTACCGGGATTTTCGTTACCCCATAGCTCCTCAGGGGGCTTATTTTCGGATTCCGGATCGGGCCAGGCTGTACGGAAAGAAAAGGTCCGGTCCCATCGATCCGGGGTGGTGAAACTGTTGCCGATCCTTGCCATAGCAGGACTGTTACTGTTTATTCTGCTTTCATTAAATTGGTCAGAGAACCCCTTGGGTACCCTTAAATTGAGCGCCTTCCTTCCTTGGGGGAGGGGCTATCGGTTAGAGCCCGGGGCCGATGAAGGGATCCGGCAAAATTTAGCCTCGTACGCCGGACTGTCGGTTCCGACCTCCCCGGTTCCGGATGAGATTATTCCCCTCAATTTGGTAGAAACCTTTGCATGGGAATCCTATAAGGTGAAGAAGGGAGATTCGGTCTCCAAGATTGCCGTAAGACATGCCCTTTCTATGGATGCGATTATTGCATCCAATGATATTTCTAATGCTAAGCTCCTCCGGGAAGGAGATATTTTGCGTATTCCCAATATGGATGGTATTCCTTATACGGTAAAAAAGGGAGATGCATTGAGTAAAATTTCCAATGTCATGGGGGTTCCTTTGGAAGTCATTTTGGATGCCAATGATATTCAGAGTGAAACCCTTACGCCGGGGAAGGTGCTTTTTATCCCCGGCGCCAAGATGCGGAGCGAAGACCTCAAGGTGATTCTGGGAGATTCTTTTATTTATCCTATCCGGGGACGGCTTACCTCGCCTTTTGGGTGGCGGAACGATCCTATCAGCGGCGTGAGACGGTATCATGCGGCTTTGGACCTGGCTGCGGCAATGGGAACGCCTATAAAAGCGGCGATGGACGGCCGGGTTTCCTCGGTGGGGGTGAATTCGGTGTACGGGAAGTATATCATCATTTCTCATGCGAACGGCTATCAAACTATGTATGCCCATATGAGTGCCACTTCCGTGAGCCAGGGGGCCATGGTATCACAGGGAAGCAAAATTGGAGAAGTGGGTAGTACCGGGTACAGTACTGGTCCGCATCTTCATTTTGCTATATATAAAAACGGTCGGGCGGTTAATCCTCTTGATTTTCTTAAATCATAAATCTTATAGTAAAAAGGGTTTACCCCAAGGTATTGGGGTAAACCGGGTGATACCTATTTTTTAGTTGGTTTTTTTCAAAAGGTCAGATGGTGAAAAAGCAACCGTAAGATATAGAGGAAAAATCGGTCCTGTACCTGGTTTTTCCCAAGTCTTTTTCAAACCTCCCTGTGGTTTTGGAAAAGGTTCAATTATTTTTTATGTGGACATAGAAAATAGTACCGTGCCATATACATGAAGGGTGAAAATATGTGCTCACGTGGAGGAATATGCAAAAGTTAGTATTGATTCTCATCGCTTTTATTGCGATGGTTACGTTTATTCGGGCTTTTGATAGGGCAGAAGCGGGAATTCGTGATGGTAGCGGGAGTGCTATGACGGTTTCTGAGAGTGGTGCCGAAGAGTAATAAGAAGGAGCTTTAGAGGGAAATAAGCTCAAGATATCTTGCGGATTCATGGAAGGGTGGAGTATACTTATGCTATGATTTTTAATACACGATCCGTGATTCGTTCTGAAAATATATCCTTTGATGCCCTATTGGATCAAACCTGTGAACGTTTATGGGACAAAAAAGTACAATATGCGATGCGGCGAATTCAGGAACTGGAAGTGCGTTTGCAGCGTATGGAAGAAGAATTGGATGTCTTTTTATGCCAAAGCGTCCCCGATACGATAAGTAAATAGGGTGCCTTGTACTGAGAACGCTTGTAGATATCCCAATAGAGTTGTTCAAAAACTTCAGTTTTTGAACAAATTCCAATAAAAAACAGCAAAATGCGGAGCATTTTGCAAGACTTGTTCGATAACCAACCGGGTTATCGAACAAGTCCAATATACCTAATCTCAACGAACCTTTGATTCGAGGGGGAAAGAGGGTGGGCCTTTGAGGTGGATTGTAGCCCTTATGGGGCAGGGTTGTTGTTCAGGAGGGAACGAAAGAACAGGGTGATTGAATCCCAGAGTCGTTTAAAAAAGCCTCCTCTTGCTATTTCATGGGTGGTAATCAGAGGAATCCGTCGCAGTTCCCCGTGGGCATCATAGAGGACCAGGCTGCCTACAAAGATACCTTGGGGGAGGGGGGCGAAGATGGTAGGAGTAAGTTCCATTTCCCAACGGAGCTGTGCTCCCCGATCCCGGAAGGTGGTAAATGCTAATGCTTCGGCAGGGGTGATCTCCACATAGTCTTCTTTTCCTTTCCATACCCGTATAGGTGGAAGCATATCCACGGTGGGCCTTAAGGTTTTGTAATGTTCAAAGCCCCAGGTGAGCAATTTCATCCCATCTTCGTCCCGGATGCGATCTCCCCGATAAACTGCCGGGGCGCCGAGGATGACCGCGATAAAACGGGTCCCTTCTCGTTCGGTAGTAATCGCGATATTGTGACCTGCTTCGTCTATATATCCGGTTTTTAAGCCGTCTGTCCCGGCCAAGGTTTTTAAAAAGCTGTTGTGGTTGTACTGGATGATGGTCCCTGGTTTGTTCCGGTACCGTTCCGATACATTCGCCGCCTGGGGAAAGGCGAATTCCGTGACCGAATGATAGTCCGCTAAGGTTTCTGGGTGTAGTTGAAGGTATTCCCTGCAAAACAAGGCAAACTCTATCGCGGTGGTGCGGTTATCTTCCGAGACCCCTGAGGGCTCTACGAAATGGGTTTTTAAGAGCCCAAAGCGGCGGGCTTCCTGATTCATCCGTTCTGCGAATTTGGGTATCGTGGAGGCAAACCGGAGGGCCACCGCCACTGCCGCATCATTGCCGGAAGGAATGGCAAGTCCCAGGAGTAGATCCCGCAGGGTTACGGTTTGTCCAGGAGCCAGATACATGAGGCTTGATCGGGGAGGCTGGTTTATCGCCCAACTTGCTCGTGGGAGGCTTACCACTTCGTCCAAGGACGCATTGCCCTTGGACACTTCGCTCAAGGCTATATGAATGGTCATGAGTTTTGCCAAGGAAGCAGGGGGAATCTCATCATCTCCATTCTTGACATAGAGAAAGGTACCGGTGGTTGCATCCATGAGCACTGCCGCCCGGGAACCTAAGTCTGGCATATTGAGGGCTGGGTTTTGGGCAGATAGGAAACCCACAACGAAGAGCCCGATAAGACTGAGAAAAAGAGATTTCATCGTATTGCGCCTCATGATAGCTGATTTAGAACGTTTAAAAAGCGGCTCAGTATCAAAATTAGAATTCCGCTTGACCCACTGCCCGAGGATAGGGGATCACATCCCTGATGTTTACCATACCGGTGATATACTGGAGGAGCCGTTCAAAGCCCATGCCGAAACCGGCATGAGGGACCGTGCCGTACCGGCGAAGATCCAGATACCAGGCGTAGTCTTCGAGCTGCATACCTAATACGCGCATCCGGTTTGCAAGGGGGAGGTAGTTTTCTTCTCGTTGAGAACCGCCGATGATTTCCCCAAGACGGGGTACCAGGACATCCATGGCTCGGACGGTTTTTTCATCATCGTTTAACTTCATATAAAAGGCTTTTATTTCCTTAGGGTAATCGGTTACAATCACCGGCCCGCCTACGACTTTTTCGGTGAGGAATTTTTCATGTTCACTTTGCAGATCACCGCCCCAGAAAGGTTTAAAGGCAAAGCTGGAGGCCTTTTTTTCGAGGGCAGTTATTGCATCGGTATAGCTTATATGGGTGAACCGGGAATCAAGGATCTTTTGTAAGGTAGGGGTGATACCCTTTTCGATGCGGGCATCGACTTTTTCTATAAAGGCGAGGTCTTCAGCGCAATCCCGTAATACCAGGGTAAAGAGGAATTTGAGGAATGCTTCGGCCAATTGCATGGTATCCGCTAAATCGGCGAAGGCGATTTCCGGTTCAATCATCCAGAATTCTGCCAAATGCCGGGTGGTGTTTGAGTTTTCTGCTCGGAAGGTAGGTCCAAAAGTGTAGACCCGGGATAGCGCAGTCGCGTAGGTTTCCGCTTCAAGTTGACCTGAAACGGTGAGATAGCTGGGTTTGCCAAAAAAATCCTCCCGGTAGTCCGGGTCCTTGCCGGATTGGGCGAGAGCCTTGAGGTCCAGGGTAGTAACCTGAAACAGCGCCCCGGCTCCTTCTGCATCGTTTCCGGTGATGATGGGGGTATGGATGTAGTGAAAGCCCTGTTCTTGAAAAAATTGATGTACCCCGAAAGCCAGACGACTCCGTATCCGGGCTACCGCACCAAAGATGGTGGTTCGCGCTCGGAGGTGGGCGATCTCTCGGAGAAATTCCAGGGAATGCCGCTTTTTTTGCAGGGGATATGCATCGGCGGGTGCATCTCCGATAAGTTCAATAGCATAGGCTGCAACTTCCACTGCTTGACCTGAACCAAGGGAGGGTACGAGGTGTCCCCGAATTACTACGGAACTCCCCGTGGGCAAGGTTCCCAGAAGCGTTTCCGCTGCAGGGGAAAGCTGAGTATGTCCGCTGCTTCCCCGGTCGAAGATACATTGGATACCTTCCGGGGAAGACCCATCGTTCACTTCCACAAAGGTAAGGGTTTTAAGTTCTCGTTTAGTCCTGACCCAGCCGCGGATCGTAAGGTCCTGGGATTCCGCGGGGAATTGTATCAGTTCTTTAATAAGAGGAAAGAGCATGTCTCTATAATACCCAGGGGGGGAATGTGTATCAAGTCCACGAATTGAATCACGTAAAATCCAAATGATGCTCTTTAGTATCTTAACATTATTTTTTAAATCATGCTAATATCAAAGGATCTCACCGAGCGCAAAGGCGGGGAATCATCAATTGGTTCCTGGACGGTACCGGAGAAACCCATAGGAAATTATAAAAATAATTTCAAAAAAGGGGGTAGACCTCTTGACGAAGAGGGGAAAGAATGAGTAAGTTCAAGAGACCTAATGAAGAATAATCCGGGAGGGTTATTGTTCGGAGATATTTGGAAATAGAGGGAAGGGGAGGAACTGATAGGCGCGGG
>JAIRLU010000090.1 GCA_031259215.1 Treponema sp.
CCATACCGGTCTCCCCAGATATGCCCTTCCCGTGCTTGGGCACGGTTGTACCGCTGGGCAAACACCTGTTTCAGCCATTTCATGATGGTCGGAAGTTCCATGCCCTCCGCAGGCTTGATATAAAACGTAAGCCTGTCATCCCCAAGACGCAAGCCCCGAATCTCGAAAACAAACCGTACTTTCGTCTCATGGAAGACCGTGGCAAAGAGTCCCAAAGCCCAAGGCTTACGGAACAGGGGTTCCCGGTTGTTGATACGGGTATGGATTTCGTACCATACCCCTTGTTTGAGCAAACGTAATGGTCTCATAGAGTATAGTAGGGATGGACCAGGGATTTTGCTTTACCAGGGTTACTGGGAAACGAGCAATCTCCGAACCAATGCTTCTCCAAATACCCCTTACCATTTTTGTGGGTCAAGTTTAGGCCATGAGGTGAAGGGTTGTACCTGATACGACACCTGGCAGTTTTCTCTTTATTGCTATCTATGATAGCAAGGCAATACTTTTTTTTAGTATCCGCATTATTTTTTTTTATTTTTGTTGACAAGGAAAATGGTGTATTTTACACTGATTAAATGTGAAACCAAAGATAGGGGAAGAGGATGGATGCGGAACAGGTTGTATTACAGGTAAATGGAACGCCGGTGCAAGGCCCGGCGCATAAGAAACTGCTGGATTTTCTGCGGGAAGACTTGGGCCTTACCGCTGCAAAAAACGGCTGCGGTTCTGGGGCCTGCGGGGCCTGTACGGTGCTGGTAGAGGGAAAGCCCCAGCGCGCCTGTATTCCCGCCCTGGCAAAACTCGCCGGCAAGCAGGTCATCACCCTGGAAGGGCTTTCCCCTCGGGAACAAGCGGTCTATGCCTTTGCCTTTGCCGAAACCGGCGCAGTCCAATGCGGATTCTGCATCCCCGGAATGGTGATGAGCGCCAAAGCCCTGCTGGATCGCAATCCAGACCCTGACGACGAAGCTATCCGTAAAGGCATCCGTTCTAATATTTGCCGGTGTACCGGGTATGTCAAGATCCAGGACGCAATCCGCTATGCGGCCCGCCTGTTCCGGGAGCAGACCCCGGTACCCAAACCAGCTTTTACCGGCGGGCTGGGTGAAAATTTCCACCGGGTAGATGCAGTGGCAAAAACCTTGGGTACGGGAAAATACGTGGATGATCTGGTTTTTGAAGGAATGCTCCATGCTTCGGCGGTCCGTTCTGCCTATCCGCGGGCTCGGGTGCTCAAGATCGATACGGTTCAGGCCCAGGCCCACCCGGACTGTGTCGCGGTGCTTACGGCTCAGGATGTGCCGGGAAACATCAAAATCGGACACCTGGAGTTTCTGTCCGACTACGATGTGCTCATCGCGGAAGGGGGCATTACCCGCTTTATTGGGGATGCCCTGGCAGTGGTGGTAAGTACCCGCAAAGAAACCCTCAATGCAATAAAGGAACAGGTTTATGTAGAATATGAAGTGCTGACCCCTTTGACAAACCCCAGGGCGGCTATGGCAAAGGGCGCGCCCCTGATTCATGGGAAAGAACGGAACATCCTCTCCCATGAACACCTGGTCCGGGGTGATGCGGATGAGGTTCTGGCTCAGTCCGCCTATGTGGTAACCCGTCATTATTCGGTTCCTTTTACCGAACATGCCTTCATGGAGCCTGAATGTGCCGTCGCGGTTCCTGAAGGGGATACGGGCATTACCCTCTATTCCGCAGGTCAGAGCATCTATGACGAACAACGGGAATGTGCCCGGATGCTGGGCATTGCCCCTGAGCAGGTCCATGTTAAAGGACAGCTGGTAGGAGGCGGCTTTGGGGGCAAGGAAGATATGAGCGTACAGCATCACGCCTGTCTTGCCGCGTGGCGCCTCAAAAAACCGGTAAAGGTGCTTTTAAGCCGGCAGGAAAGTATCAATCTGCATCCTAAACGACATGCTATGGAAATGGATTTTACCACCGGCTGCGATGCTGAGGGCAAACTCACCGCCATGAAAGCGGTGATTGTCGCGGATACCGGGGCCTATGCTTCCCTGGGAGGTCCGGTTTTACAGCGGGCCTGTACCCATGCAGCAGGCCCGTACAATTACCAGGTGATCGATATTGACGGTAAGGCGGTGTATACGAATAACCCGCCGGGAGGGGCATTCCGGGGTTTTGGGGTATGTCAAAGCTGTTTTGCCACGGAAAATAACCTCAACCTCCTGGCAGAGCAGGTGGGTATTTCCCCCTGGGAGATTCGGTACCGGAACGCCATTCGACCCGGGCAGGTGCTTCCCAATGGCCAGATAGCAGGGGATGATGTGGAACTGGAAGCCTGTCTCAAGGCCATCCAGGAGACGTATGACCAGGCCCGGTCTCAAGGGAAATCCGTAGGTATTGCCTGCGCCTTAAAGAACGCGGGGATCGGGGTAGGGCTTCCTGATATAGGCCGGTGTACCCTTTCGGTGGAGCAGGGGATGATCCACATACGGACCAGCGCTGCGTGTATCGGCCAGGGACTTGCCACGGTTACTACCCAGATCGTCTGTGAAACCGTGAAGATTCCGCCGGAAAAAGTGATGTCCGAACCTCCGGACACCCGGCGAACCCCCAACTCAGGGACCACCACCGCCTCACGGCAGACCGTATTTACCGGAGAGGCGACCCATCAGGCCGCGCTGAAACTAAAAGCCGCGCTGGAAGCCGCAGGGAACGACCTTGCCCATCTTGAGGGGCAGGAATTTTTTGCGGAGTTTTCCGGTGTAACCGATCCTATGGGAAGCGATAAACCCAATCCTGTGAGCCATCTGGCATACGGCTATGCCGCGACCGTGGTCATCTTGGAAGATACGGGTAAAGTGGAAAAGATCATCGCTGCCTATGACTTGGGTACGGTGATCAATCCCAAGGCTGCGGAAGGACAGATCGAAGGGGGGATCCTCATGGGGATGGGCTATGCTCTTACCGAGGACTTTCCTTTAGAAGGGGGCTATCCCAAGGTGAAATACGGAACCCTGGGGCTTATTCGGGCGACTGAAGCGCCGCCTATGGAGATCATCTTGATAAAACCGAAGAACCCGGCTCCCCTGACCTATGGAGCGAAGGGGGTGGGTGAATTGGCGACCATTCCGGTGTGTCCCGCCATAACCGGGGCCTATTATGCCAAAGACAGAACGCTGCGGAGCAAGCTGCCTATGGAAGATACTTTTTATAGAAAGAAATAAAACCAGGGAAAGCCCAAAGGGAGGGCCCTATGAAAAAAGATTCTGAGACCGATAGGTTGATCATTGATTCTTACAAAACCACCATTGACGCCTTGGCGGTCTATTTGGGGGAAGCCTTTGAAATCGTACTGCATGACCTGGGTGATCTGGATCATTCGATCATCAAGATTGTAAACGGGTTTCACTCGGGACGTAAGGAAGGGGCGCCGATCACGGATCTAGCCCTGTTGATGCTGGAAAAGATCAATAAGGGTACCAGTGAAAAAAACGATTCCGAGCGGTTTAGTACCTATTATTCCCAAAGCAAATATGGTAAACCCGTCAAATCAACGACTATGGCCATTTTCGGCGAGCAGGATACCCCGATTGGGCTGCTGTGTATTAATATGTACCTGGATAGCCCCCTTACTTCCCTCTTGCAACCTTTTTCTTCAGATGATTCTAACGTCTATAGGGCTGAAAGTTTCATCAATGATTCGGATGAATTGATCATCCGGGCCTTGGAAAAGGTGAAGGAGGAAGTGAGCCGGGATACGAGTATTTTAGCTTCTCAAAAAAACAAAGAGATCATAATCCTCTTATATTACCAGGGGATCTTCAAATTAAAGAACGCCGTTAAAATCATTTCTGAAAATCTAGGTATCTCCCGGAATACGGTGTATATGCACATCCGGACTCTGGAAAATACCGAACGGTAGGTTTGATCTTCCGGGGATGGCCGCACACTTAAATAAAAAAAAGTTTAGTATTTGACAGAACATTATACCAGTGATACAATAGGTTCATGGTTATGGAGGAATGTATATATTGAAAGAGTTCATTACGTGGGCAAAAA
This sequence comes from Treponema sp., assembly GCA_031259215.1. Taxonomy (GTDB): domain Bacteria; phylum Spirochaetota; class Spirochaetia; order Treponematales; family Breznakiellaceae; genus JAIRLU01. Next base: position 4,036 of record JAIRLU010000090.1, read on the forward strand.
ATACCATGCCAAAAATTGATTCGGTACCCCCTATGGCCCTTATGACCGAGGAAGCGGTACAGAAAGCCTGGAATTTTCACCGAAGTTTTCCGTGTTACCAGGTAACGCCGCTGATAAGCCTTCCCCATCTGGCGGAGAGGCTGGGGATCCGGGCCTTGTATCTCAAAGATGAATCTTATCGTTTTGACCTGAATGCTTTTAAAGTCCTGGGCGGTTCTTATGCTATGGCGCAATTCATTGCACACAGACTGGGCCAGGATATTTCCACATTACCCTACGAAGTGCTTACCTCAGATGCCATCAAGAAAAAGCTTGGGGATATTACCTTTTATACGGCTACCGATGGGAACCACGGACGGGGTGTGGCTTGGGCAGCGAATACCCTGCGTCAAAAGTCGGTGGTGTTCATGCCTGCCGGTTCTTCTCAGGCCCGGCTGCAGAACATTTTGAAAGAAGACGCGGACGCACAGGTTACTGATTTGAACTATGACGAGGCGGTGTGTTTTGCCTATGAACAAGCTTCAAAAGATCCGCAAGGGATTATGGTGCAGGATACGGCCTGGGAGGGATATGAAGAGATCCCCGGGTGGATCATGCAAGGCTATGGAACCATGTCCTACGAAGTACACCAGCAGCTTGCCCGCGATGGGGTGTCCCCTACCCACATCTTTGTTCAAGCCGGAGTCGGTTCCTTGGCAGGCTCGGTACAAGGGTACTTTGCCCAGGCCTATACGGAGCAGCCCCCGGTAGTAACCGTGGTAGAAGCTGCTGCCGCGGACTGCCTGTACCGTTCGGTAAAAGCACAGCAACTCGTCCCGGTAGAAGGCCGTTTACAAACCATTATGGCCGGTCTTGCCTGTGGCAAGGCAAATACGATTTCCTGGCAAATCCTCAAGCAGTACAGTGAGTGTTTTGTTTCTGTACCGGACTGGGTTGCTGCTAAAGGGATGCGGGTGTTAGGGGCGCCCCTTCGGGGAGACAGGCCGGTTATCTCAGGAGAATCCGGGGCCGTAACCACCGGGCTCCTGGTGACGATGTTTGAACAGGATGGGTACCGGGATTTACGGGAGACCCTGGGGCTGCAAAGGGATTCGGTAGTGGTGGTATTCAGTACAGAAGGGGATACGGATCCTGAGCGATACCGGAGAATCCTCTGGGACGGGGCCTGGAGTTCGGTATAGTTAGGCAATAGAGTTGTTCAGAAACCTCAGTTTCTTAACAACTTCCGCTTAAAAAACAGCAAAATGCGGAGCATTTTGCAAGACTTGTTCGATAACCAACCGGGTTATTGAACAAGTCCAATAATCATGCAACGGAAGAGCATTGTTGAACATCCTTTTAGAACGATAAAACGTAGTATGGATGCGGGATATTGCTTAACCAGAGGATTACGCAAGGTGGCCGGGGAATTTTCACTGACTTTTCTTGCGTACAACATAAAGCGGACAATCAATATTCTGGGCTGTAAGAAACTGGTGGAATGTATGACGGGTAGTACCCCGCCTGTCATTGGGTGATAGAGAATCATACCTGTTTCTGTAATAAGCCCAACCTCTTAAAGACTTACAGAACAGACTTTTGACACAATCTCCCCCGTAACACCCCTGCTAAGCGGGTGTCCAAGAAGTAAGGGCAGCCCCATATTTTTTCCCCCCGCCGCGGAAGTTATGCTATACTATCCCCATGAGCAAAGGAAAAAGCGATAAGATAACCTATAAACCCTACGAC
>JAIRLU010000107.1 GCA_031259215.1 Treponema sp.
TAGAGCAGGGAAACGGTAGGGTAACGCTGCCAGCCCCATTCTCTCATGCCCAGAGGATCCTTGGGATTGTTGGCATGAATATACCAAAAATCTACAACCTTTCCTATAAATCCCCGTAAATACATCACCATAATAAAATCATACTTGCTATACCGGTGTTTATTGGGTATTATCTTAGTAATATGATATGAATAATAAAGTATTGTCTATACAAAAAGACGGGATGCAGTTCAATGTTGCCGAGCCGGCGAAGCAGCGGGGATTGGGTAGTGTAAAATAGCGTAACCATCATGGGGCGGGAAAAACCTATAACCTGGCTGGGCTTCCCTTTGGTTTTGCCATCATCCCTGATGAAACCTTGCGAGAGGAATTCAGCAAAACCTGTTACAGCTTGCCCAGGATCCTCAATGAGGCCGCCTAGGGATCATCCAGGGAGTGGGGGATCCAATTAGTGAATTACCTTAAGGGTAACCGGGATTACTTTGAAAAGGCCCTACGGAACAGGTCCCTGCGGCAAAGCTGACCCGCGGGGAAGGTACCTATCTCCAGTGGGTCGATTTCCGTCCCCTGAGTATGGAAGATCCTCTCCAATAAAGGTAAACCCTTGGAGCTTAAGGGGGTATGGGGGATTCAAGCGATTCCAGGAAGAGGCCCTTTCATGGCGTCTTGAATTGATGGGTCCCTCTTGACTATGCCGGTAACTGGATTTATGCTCAGTACGAGGATTTATACATTTCTATAAGCACTGCAACAACATCTGGGGTTTTAAGCAACAGATTATAGAAAACATGATATAGAGGCTTATTTGGAGGATACTATAACCATCGTACTGGATAACCGGGATCTTTTATCCGGTGTATGTGGTGCGAATGATGAAAATCTCAGGCTTATCGAAGGTTTTTTAGGGGGGCGTATCATAGCCCGAGGAAACGAAATCCGTTTAGAAGGGGTAGACCAGGCCGGTCTCCGGCGTTTCAAACCAATGATGGATAATCTTATTGCAGTGGTCCAGGCCGGAGAAAGTCCTTCTCCTGAATATGTCCGGGCCTTGGCAGGAGCAGTCGTTCCTCATCCCTCAGCAGAATGGTCCCTTGCCGCGGAAGCGATCCTTTCGGAGGATCCTATTCGGCAAGGGGTTATCCATATTCCCCAGGGCTTACGCCGGGTCTATCCTCGAAGCAGGAATCAAGGCATGTATATTCAGGGAATGCGCGCCCATGACATCAGTTTTTGCATAGGCCCTGCAGGGACTGGTAAAACCTTTCTTGCCATTGCCGAGGCTTTACGGCTGGTTTTATCAAAAAAGATGCGGAAATTGGTGTTGACCCGTCCGGTGGTCGAGGCGGGAGAGAACTTAGGGTTTTTACCGGGAGATCTGGCCCAGAAGATAAGTCCCTACCTGCGTCCCCTCTATGATGCCATGGAATCCCTAGCCCCCTATGAGGTAATTCGCCATCTGGAAGAGAACCGCACCATAGAAATTGCACCCCTGGCTTATATGCGGGGACGGAGCCTCAATGAAGCGGTGATTATCCTGGATGAAGCCCAAAATACCACCAAAGAACAGATGAAGATGTTCCTGACCAGGCTAGGAGCAGGATCTCGGGCGGTCATTACCGGGGATGTTACCCAGATTGACCTGCCTAAGCGCGTTGATTCCGGACTCTTACATGCCGTTTCCGTACTTTCCGGGGTGGAAGGTATCTATGTTGCCTACCTCTATACGGGCGATGTAGTACGGAATCCGTTAATCAAAAAAATACTAGAAGCCTATGAGCATGAAAAAAAAACCTGAGTCTTCACGTCCTTCCGGTTTTGAGAAAATTACCATCTTGGGTACCAAGCTGACGGATATCCTTACCTTCGTTACCACCCGTCCGGGTCCTGCCATAGCTACCTTTATCGCTTTTCTGATATCCACCGTAGTGGTAATCCAGTATCAAGGGGCCGATGGAGGCACCCTAGGAGATCTCCAGGAATTCGAAGTGGGGAAGGTGGCAGAACGGGATGTCCTGGCAGAACAGTCAGTGTCCTATGTGGATGAAACCGCTACCCGGCTGAAGTCGGATATCCAGCAGCATTTAGTTCCTCCCGTCTTTACGTATAACCTGGAGGTAACTGCGGAAGCCCGGAAGGAGTATGCCCGTTTTGTATCCCTTTCCCTGTCATACCTTACCCAAGCAGGGACAGAACAGGAAAGATTTGAAGCCTATACGCAAGAGATCTATCGGGCATTTCCCGGTATGTTTTCTGGAGAAACCTTGGATATGCTCTTTCATGATCCTGAAGGGGAAAAAATTCTAGAAACCGGATCTGCGGCGCTGGATTATGTTATGGAAGAGGGTATTTTTGCGCTCCCGGATACCGGCTTAGAGGTCTATAATGCTGAGGTCGTAGAATTGCTCCGAAGCTCCGAAGCCAGAATGGGACGGGAATGGATTGAATTTACGCATATTATTACCTTGGACACCTTGCCAGATGCAGTGAATCGCTGGTATACGGCGGATGGGCTTCCTCCATCTTTTGGGGTTCTTGGTTTTGCACTACTTAAACCCTTTATGAAGGCAAATGTATTGTTTTCCGCTTCTGATACGGAGCAGCGCGTGGCCGAGACCAAGGCTCAGATCGATGCGGTGGTTAATCATATCGAACCAGGAACCCGGATTATCAGAAAGGGATTTATCATAACCGATGAGGATATGGCCAAGTTGCGGGCTTTGAATATGGCGGTTTCCAAGCAGGATCCTCGGCGTATGGTTGGTCAAATTCTGGTGCTGGTCCTCTTGTATAGCCTCTTTATGTTTCTTGGCTGGGTGCAGCGTGGAGACAAGGGAGGGCTTACAGATGCGGAAATCTATGTATTATCCGGCTTGACCGCGCTCTATATCATCGGTGCGGTGTTGGCAAAGCGCCTGCCTTTTAATACGGATTTTTTTCCGGTTTCCATTGTGCTTCCCACTGCCTTGGTGATCATGTTGCCTGCCATCTTGATAAATCTCAATTTGGCCCTCACCTGGGCGCTGATGCTGCCGATAAGCGCTTTTTTATCCGGTTCCTTTGATGAAGCGGCTTTTATTCTGGCCCTGGTATCCGGTGTGGTGGCATCCTATACCCTCAAAGGGGCGGAAAAACGGATGGATCTGGTCAAAGCCGGCTTGATCAGTGCCGGGGCTAATGGGATTGCCATACTCGCCATCCTCCTCTTCAAGAGTGCTGCCTGGGAAGTCTATCCTATGGCCCTCTTTTGGGGGGCCTTTAACGGTCTTGCCTCAGGAATGCTGGTCTTAGGATTTTTACCTCCCTTGGAACACGCCCTTAATGCGGCTACGACCTTTAGGCTCATCGAATTATCAGACCTTAATGCGCCTCTTATCAGGCGGCTTTTCACCGTAGCCCCGGGGACCTATAGTCATTCGATCATGGTGGCTAACCTGGCAGAAGCGGCTTGTCAAGAAATCGGCGCCAATCCCCTGCTGGCACGGGTGGGCGCCTATTACCACGATATTGGAAAAATGGACCAGCCCGATTATTTTGTGGAGAATCAAACTTCCTATAATAAACACAACGATATTCCCCCCCGGCTGTCCGCTACGATTATCCGCAGCCATGTAAAACTGGGGGTGGAAAAAGCCCGGACCTTGGGGCTCCCCCGGGAAGTAACGAACATTATTGCAGAACACCATGGGAATTCGGTGATTACCTGGTTTTATAACGAAGCATTAAAACAGGATCCTCACGTGAGTAAGGAAGATTTTTCCTATCCGGGCAATCCTCCCCGATCCCGGGAATCCGCCGTAGTCATGCTGGCTGATATGTCCGAAGCCGCGGTACGGACCCTGGAGAAGCCCACCGCCGCGAAGATTGAGAAATTCCTTCAAGAACTCATCACCGCCAAGGTGGAACATGGTCAACTAGCCGAGTCAGAACTGACCTTCCGGGACTTGGAAACCATTAAACATGCCTTTGTCCAGGTCCTGGCAGGATATTACCATTCCCGGATCGAATATCCTAAATTACCGGCCAAAGAGGTTACCCATGAATCGGGTTGAGGTACAAGCAGAAGGAGGCCCCCTCCCTCCGTGGACAGATGCAGTAAAGCGGTTTATGCTTACCCTATTGGATCAGCTCCAGCGGGATAATTGGGATCTGTCGGTACTGTTCTGTGGAGATGCCTATATCCGCAGCCTCAATGAACGGTTCCGGCAACAGGATGAGGCTACGGATGTCTTATCCTTTGCCCTAGGGGAAACCATAGCAGAAGCAGGGGAGTCTCGGTATTTGCCGGGGGATATCATCATATCCTTGGAAACCCTGGCAGAAAACGCCCGTTATTTTAAGGTTTCCGAAGACGAGGAGTTACGGCGGCTGCTCATCCATGGCATGCTTCATTTAGACGGCTGGGATCATGGTACTAATGGAGCGCATGAACCGATGTTACAATTGCAGGAACGGCTCCTTACCACTTTAGGGGGGGAGCGGATTTTACCCCGGGGAGCGGGATTACCATGAAGAAGGGATCTTTTGTGCAAGCCCTTATCCAAAAGTGGGGGTCCCTTTTAAAAATAAAGCCCCTGAAAAAAGGGGAAGGTCCTCTAAACCGCAAGACCTACCGATCCCTGGAAACGGATCAGCGGGCCATGATCCGAGGGGTGGTAGAGCTTTCAGGAACCACAGTCAAGGAGGTCATGGTGCCCCGGATCGACACGGTTTTTCTGCAGGCCGATGCATCCAAGGATGAACTTTTGGCCTGTATTACCCAAAGCGGCCATTCTCGGTTTCCCGTGTACCAAGAAACCATAGATAATGTCATTGGGATTCTCTATGTAAAGGATGTGTTAACCGGTCTGCTCAGGAATGAGGTAATTGACTTGAAGCGGCTCCTGAGAAAGCCCTTTTTTGTTCCTGAATCGAAGCATATTGTTGACCTCCTGCGGGAGTTACGCCACCGCCGGGTCCATATCGCCGTGGCGGTGGATGAATACGGGGGAGTTTCAGGGATAGTTTGTATGGAAAACATCATCGAAGAAATAATCGGGGATATTCAGGATGAATTCGACCATGAGACTGAAGATGTCCTCGTTCTGGGAGAGGGGATATACCTCTGCGATGCCCGGGTAAACTTGGAAGACCTGAGCGAACAGATCGGGGTTGACTTTCCCGTAGAGGATTTTGATACCCTGGGAGGTTTTGTTTTTAACCTCTTTGGAAAAATCCCGGTCCGGTATGAGAAAACCATGTATAAGGGCCATGATTTTATTATCCAAGATATGGAAGGGCATAAAATCAAAACCATAAAGCTCATGCTTAAACCGGATTTTTCTAAACCAGATTTTTCTAAACGGGAGAATGCCTTATGAAACGCCTTTGTATGCCGGTCATGGTGGCGGCGGGACTCTGCGTGTTGGGCCTGCCGCTGCTCTATGCTCAAACTCGTACTCAGGGGTTTGGGGCAGCGGCCTATTATGAAACAGGACGCCGGTCTATGAGTCAAGAGGATTGGTATGCGGCAGCAGAATCCTTGCTGGAATGCTTACGGCTTAACCCCGCCCATGCAGAAGGAACCGCTGCCCTGGCAGAATGTTACTATGAGCTGGGGGAATTCGATCAGGCCCTGATATGGGTACGGAAAGCCCGAACCCTGTCCCGAGGAAACCTGGTCTTGGCAAACCTGGAAGCCTTCATCCTCATTGCCCTGGGCCGGCTGGAGGAAGCCTCCTCGGTCATTACCGATGTCTTAACCAAGGAGCCCTATAATAAAGAAGCCCTCTTTGCGGCCTCTGAGATGGACATAGCCCGGGGCCGTCCGGGGGATGCGGTTACCCGGTACCGAGAAGCGGTACGCCGTTACCCGGATGACCGGAGATTGTTGATTTCCCTCGCCTTGGTGTTGGGGTCTTTGGGGGATATTGAAACTGCCCGGATCTATATTGATCGCGCGGTGGTCCAGCATCCTGAGGATTACCGGGTTTATTATTATGCTGCCTATCTTGATGCCCAAGCGGGCCGTCTGGGATCGGCTATTCGGTATGCAGAAGATGCCTTGGCGTATAGGCCGGGGTATGGGCCGGCCTTTTCCCTCCTGGCGAGCCTTCGATATCGGTCCGGTCAATACGAAGAAGCGAGCCGTCTAGCGGATGAGGCCATAAGCCTTAACCGGAACGATATAAGCGCCTGGTATCTCAAGGGGATGTCTTACAGCAGGCTGGGACAGCATGCGGATGCCATCACGGTTCTTTCCACCGCATCTACCATTGATCCCACGGATGAATTTGTCCGGGCAGCCCTGGAGGAGCTTATCATCTCAGGAACCGCCCTAGAAGATCCCCGCCGTTCCTCTTGGGCGACCTGGCATTTTAACCGAGGCAGGGATTTCCGTTCCCGTAACTTGATTGAACAGGCTCTCTTTGAATACCGCCGGGGACTGAGGCTGAATCCCTATGCCCGGGACCGGCAGGAATATGCGGACCTCTTGCGGGTTCAGGGGTATCCTGCCCGGTATTTGGAAGAGCTGCGGTTTATGCAGAACTTAGGTCTGGGAGACCGGAGCCTCAACGATGCGGTAGAAGCCTACGACGCCCTGCTGGATGAAGCCATCTACCGGCGCTGGTCGGTGAATCCTGTGGATATTGCCAAACGGCACTGGAAGGTGGCGGTATTTTCCCTGGTTTCCCAAGCGAGTTCCTATCACGTCGATGCAGGAGCCACTGCCGCATCTTATATCAAAGATATTCTGACTCATGATCGGAACATCGCTCCTATGCAATTGGACGTGTCTCAGCCTTCTTTTTCTCAGAGTTTCCGTTTAGCCCGGGAAACCGAAGCGGACTATTTTCTGATTATTTCGGTTACTGAAAACGAACGGGATATGGCTATCAAGGGAGAACTTTTTGTCGGGCGGACCGGTTCTCCCGCGGGAGAATTCTACGCCTACCGTACTGGGGCGGATAGGCTGCGAAACGCTTCCCGGGGTATTGTGGACCAGCTCGTCGCCCAGCTCCCCTTTCGGGGGGAACTGCTCACCCATAAACAATCCCAGGGACTCATAGACAAAGGCCGGGCCGACGGGGTGAAAGCCGATATGGTTTATGAAGTGGTTAAGAAAGGGCAGGTGCTTATCCGCAGTGAAGGCATCGGCCTTACCTATTCCCCAGAAGATGTGGTGGGAACCTTGGTTATCGAAACTGCAGATGAAGAAGTCGCTTCCGGTTCCTTAACCCGCAAAGGTTTTTTTGATCGTATTGCACCGGGAGATGCGATTATCCTACAAGCCTCAAGTCAGGAAAATACCAAGCCGGTAGAGCCTCCTCTAGCAGATCCGGAACTGCGGGCTTTGCTGTGGACCCTCAGGTGAGATACGAGTGAAACCGTAAAAGAATACCTACAAGGTGGTGATAGCATAAGGAAACTTGGGGTATATTCGTATATACTCCAAGTTATGTGCAATTTTCATCATTTGAGAGAAGATCCAGACTGGAAAAACGTATTTACTGACCCGGCAATATATATTTAGACATCAGCAGCATAAGCTATAGCCAGATCAAGAAAATATCCTTTAATCCGTTTTGGTGTTTTACTCAGTAGACTTGTTCGGTAACCCGGTTGGTTATCGAACAAGTCTTGCAATTTCTCGCCCTTGGGGCTACGAAATTGCTATTTTTTAGCGGAAGTTGTTCAGAATAAGTCGGGATCCCGGTCGGAGTTCGGGGTTCCGAAGAGTCGAACCGCCGGGCGGGTAGAGGACGCCCGGATGCGGGGCAGCGAGGATTTTAAAGACCCGGGGCCATCTTCAGCGAGCAGGGTCAGTGTAACCGTGCACCCAAACCAAAGGTTGTGTACCAGGTTACTGTCGGTTCTGGAGGATTCAAACCGTTCCGGCAGCGCCAGATTGTCCCCATCCTCCACTTCCACCGTTTCCTGCCGCACCCCGGGAACGTCCTGATTACTCATTGTAAACATAGATCCTCTCCTTACTATTTATAATTCATATATGTATACTATGAATTATAATATACGCCGATCCGCCTCTTAAGCCCTATGGTGGCAAGAAGGATAGTTTACACCCTGGGATGAGCAACCTAATTACAGGAAATTTGAAGGTGGAGGTGCCTTGAATCGGGAAAGCGGCCGCTTGCAAGATGCCAGAGAAGTAGACAGAATCCATATTATGATGAGTGAATATAGCCATTTCAATGATTCAATTTGACTAAAGTAATATATCATAGTGTATATAATTTTATACTATTTTTGTATTTTAATTTAATATTTAAATAAAAAGTATATATTTATATACATTATAAAGTAAATTATTAACTTGAAATTGAAACATGACAAAAAAATACCATCTCACCAGGTTAAATGTGGACAGATCCCACTAAAAAGTTTCGGAATTTTTGTGAAGGTGCTTATGCCTGGTCAGGAAGTCGAAGGATCGCGATAAACGTGGGGGCGCTATAAATCGGTGAAAAATTAGGGTCAATCCCCGTTGCCACTATGTACAAGGCTACATAGGTGTAACGGACATCCGGGTCGGTGGACAAGGCAGCTACATCCGCATTTATCGAGGATGATGCATTGGCTTTGGTATTCAATTCCAGACTGTTAAGAAAATACCGATCTTGCGGTACGGGGTTAAAAAGCCCGTTACCCGTGGAACGCCGTAACCTATAGGAGGTATTATCGATAATGAGTACCGGAATAGTTCCGGGAATCTGGATAAAATCCAAGGTAAGGGTCTTATTTCGGGCATTAGGGGATAAGAGATCCTCGATATCAGCTCCTTCCACGGTAAGGGTCTGGTAGTTTTGATTCCTAAAGAGACTACCTATGGAGGTACTGATCGTGGTATCGGTATTGGAAGTATACGGTAGAAATGCCCGATAATCACTATCCAAGGTGGGATTTAAAGTACTGAGGTCCCCTTGACTTATATTTCCGGGGAGGGGAACCGCACTGATATAAATACGGTAATAGAGGGTAAAATGAGTAAAATAGTCGGTTACCTCTGCCATAGACAGAATAATGGTAGCCTTAGAATTGAGTTCAACCTCCACCCGGCCTGATACAGGATAGAGAAAGGCATAATCCTCAATACCGCATGAACTAAGCCCTTCTATGAGGAATACCAAAAGGCCCCAAAAAAAGGAATAGGAGTGGCGCATCCGCTTGTTAGCGGGATTGGAGGAATATAATCCTGCTTTGGGCAAGACTGGTCCATACCGTGTCGTTAGGCCATGTATTGAGCAGTTCCTGATAGGCTTCAATAGCGGCCTCTGGGTGGTTTTGTACCTCTTCAAGCCGTCCTATAGAAAACTGAGCCCGAGGAGCTGCCGGAAAGGTATCCTTGAGGGATACACTCTGGCGATACAGGTCAATGGCCCCGAGAATATTACCCCCTTCCTCTGCGGCAAATGCGGCGTTACATAAAGAGACCGGAGCGAGATAGGTCTTTGCCCCAACTGTGGCTGCCTGGGTCCAGGCGTTTTCCGCATCTTCCCAGGCTTTTTTATCCGCGTAGATACTTCCCAGTATGGCGTAGCTTCGAGCCCCCGCATATCCCCTATGCTGGGAGGCAAAGCGGGAAAGCTCATCTACCAGTGCCTGAACATCCTCTGCCTTAGAAGGCTCATTGAGGTCAACCCGGAGCACTTCATACCGCTGATTAAAATCTGCAAGCTCCCCGAAAGACCGCTGCTGAAGCATATCCCTGATGCTTACTGCGGCAATAAACCCCACCAAAAACACAAGAATACCCAGAGCCCCGAACAAAATCGGTTTTCGGTTATGCTGTATAAACTGATTAAGCCCTTCACCAATACTGACCGCTTCACCGGCTTGCTGTAGGGCTTCATGGTTCGCAGATTTTACCACTTCTATCACTTGTTCCCTTCCTCGAGGTTCTTTCTCCCCCACGTTTGTGCGTTTAATGCTCTACGTTCTCTCATTATACTCTTTCCTTATACCTAAGACAAGCGGTCCTTTACCCCGATACCCCCTGCCTTAGCTTAAACGGATATTTAATTCTTTAATAAGTTTTGATAAATAGGTTCTTTGTATATCCAAGGCCTTAGCGGTTTCGGTTTGATTCCCATGATGTTCTTCCAGTACTTTTTGAATAAAATAGGCCTTAAACGCGGTAATGGCACTCTTTAATTCCCGACTCCCTCCTTCTTGAAATGAAGGGGCGGCGGTCTTTTTAAGGAAGAGATCCTCCTCTTGTATCCACTTGTTTTTTCCAATCACACACGCCCGTTCAATACAATTTTCCAGTTCCCGGATATTACCCGGCCAGGAGTAGGCAAGCATGGCGTCCATAGCTTCCTGGGAAAACCCTGCAAACTGCTTTTTAGTTTCCCCCATACCCTGGGAAAGAAAAAATGCCGCTAACGCAGGGATATCTTCAGGCCGCTGCCGAAGAGGCGGAATATAGAGGGGTAAAACATTCAGCCGGTAATACAGATCGTTTCTAAACTCCCCCCGGGCTACCAAGGCTTCAATATCCTTATTGGTAGCCGCTAAAATACGCACATTCACGGTGATGGACATTTCAGAACCGACCTTTTCAAAGGTTTTTTCCTGGATAACCCGAAGCAGCTTAGCCTGTAGCGGTAGCGCGAGATCTCCAATTTCATCCAGGAAGATGGTCCCCCCTTCGGCCAGCTCAAAACGGCCTCGCCGGTCTGCAATGGCATTGGTAAAGGCCCCCTTCACATGGCCAAAGAGTTCACTTTCCAGGAGTCCCTCAGGCAGAACCGCGCAATTTACCCGTATAAAGGGTTTCGTACTCCGAAGGCTGCGGAGGTGTATCTGTTCAGCGAAAAGCTCCTTCCCTACCCCGCTCTCCCCCAGGATAAGTACGGATGAATCGGTTTTGGCAATCCGATCCATTATCTCAAGCTTCGCAGTCATAATCGGACTCTTGGTTATCATGGTATGATACCCTTGGTCCTTTTTAAGCTCATCCTGTAAATGTTGAATTTCGTCTCGGGCTTTTTCAATACTTTGCACATTGACAATGGCCAAAGCCGCTTGGTTGGCGAATATTTCAAGCCATTCCAGATCATCCTGAACAAAAAATTGGGCGTTTTTTTTATTGATAAGCTCAATAACCCCGATACACTGATCCTTAACCCGCATGGGCACCGCCATCATGGTTCGGGAAGGATAATCGATCTCTTGGGCAATGCTCTGCAGATGGCGCTTGTCATTGAGCACATCATTGATGATAACCGGCTTATTATGCCGCACCACCCAGCCGGCGATTCCTTCTTCAAGTTTTACGGTGAACCGTTTGACTGCATCTCCCTTGGAACCCAGGGCAATATCAAAGTACAACTCTCCGCTTTTTCGATCGAGCAAGAGCAAACTTGAAGACTCACATTCACACAACCGGGTTGCAGAATCAAGAATTTGGGTTACTAACGAATGAGCGTCCTGATAATTAGAATTAATGAGGGTATTAATCTCAATCAGAGTATTAAATTTCTGGACGTCAATCTGGGACAACATACTAGGATGGTTTTCTAAGAACTCCTCTTAGACCGTAAAAAATCTCCCAAGGTAAAGGTGGAACCATCCGATTCCTCTGCCGCAATATACCGGGAAAGTTCTTCCCGCTGTATCTTCTTCTGGTAATCTCGGATGGAAAAAGCCACCTTTTGCTTATCCGGCTGCAGTTCCAGCACCACCGCTTTGATCTTATCCCCTACATGGTACTTCTTGAGCGCCTCATCAGCACTCTCTTCCCGGCTTTCAGGGAGATTGGTTTTATGGATCAGCCCTTCAATACCTCCAGGAACCCGCACAAAAATCCCGAAATCCGTAACCGAAGACACATCCCCTTCCACGAGGGTGCCTGGCTTATAGGCTTTGGCAAAACTCTGCCAGGGGTCTTCCGTAAGCTGCTTGATCCCCAGTCTGATGCCTCGGTTTTCCCGGTCAATACCGATCACCATGATCTCTACTTCCTGACCCACCTGCAGTTCACTACCCGGATGCTTTACCTTTTTAGTCCAGGAAATATCCTCTCCTAAGAGGAGCCCGTCAATCCCTTCTTCCAGTTCAATGAAGGCGCCCACATTGGTGAGCTTTACCACTTTTCTGGTTAAACGGGTTCCTACAGTGTAGCGATCCTCAAAATTGTTCCAAGGATTAGCGGTAACCTGTTTCAAGCCCAGGGAGACCCTTCCGGCCTGGAGATCGTAGCCAAGGATCATACATTCCACTTCATCCCCAATACTGACCACTTCATCAGGGCGCTGAATTTTCTTGATCCAGGAAAACTCAGAAATGTGGGCCAAGCCCTCGATCCCTTCCTCTAATTCGATAAAGGCCCCGAATTCCGTGAGCTTTGTAACCTTCCCCCGGACAATGTCATTTACATGGTACTTATCTTCAAAATGAACCCAGGGATCGTCGGTAAAGTGTTTCAAGGACAGGTTGATACGCTTCTCAATCGGATCAAGTCGGATCACCTTGAGGCAGATCTCCTGACCTTTCCGCACAAAATCCTTAGGCCGGGTTACATGACCCCAGCTCATATCATTGATATGTAAGAGCCCATCAAAACCGCCAAGATCGATAAAGGCCCCAAAAGAGGTAAAACTCTTGACCGTACCCGTAACATCAGCCCCGATAGGGGTGGTTTCAAAGAAGTCGTTCCGTTTTTGCTCTATTTCTTCCTCAAGCCATTTGCGGCGATTTACCACAATGTTGACCTTCCCGTCGGAATAAAGGCGCTCGACATAACACAAAACCGTCATACCGAGGAGTTTTTCCGGTTTATCCACTTTTTGGGCATCGGACTGGCTAATGGGGAGGAATGCATGGACCCCTCCGCCAAGATTAACATCATACCCGCCCTTAACGAGCTTTTCGATGGTTCCTGCCACCGGCGTATGATCCTGAAAGGCCTGCCTAAGATTTCTCCAAAACAGCTTGACATCCGCTTTCTGCTTGGAAACAATCACTTCTCCGTGTTTATTCTCTTTGGTAATGAGAATAACCGATACCGCATCCCCCACTTGGGGCATTTCCGTAAACTCACTAATCGGAATCTTGCCTTCCGATTTGTAGCCTACGTCAACAAATACCTGATCTTGGGTAACCTGAATAACGTTCCCCTCAACGATCTGTCCCTCTTCCAATTGTTCAAGGGATTTAAGATACTCTTCCTGTAATTGTGTCTGGATATTGTCGGTGGAGTTATTCGACTCATCCATCGGACTCGTGTCCGATTCCACTTCCATCTGGGCCATGGTTGATCCTTCTATGGTGATATTCTTTATTAATTTGTCATAAACTTGCTCAATGGTCAAGAGCGACGTATCCAAAACAAAGACTCCCGGAGCAATTTTCAGGCTTCCTTCGGCTTTATGGTGGTCAATGCCGTCCCGCTGGACAATGGCTTCCCGAATTGCTTCACGGCTTAAATTTGATACACCCTGTTCATAGCGCCGCTTAGCCCGCTCCTCGAGGGAGGCGTCTAAATAGAACCGATGTTCTGCATGGGGGAAGACCACGGTGGTCATGTCCCGTCCTTCTACGACCACATCCAAAGTTCCGGCAATGTTTCGGATGCGATCGTTTACTACATGGCGGATTGGCACGATCCCCGATAGGGGAGCCGTATATTGGTCAATAACATCGCTATGGAGGAGGGCCGATACATCTTCCCCATCCAGGTAAACCGCTCCGTTTTGGTAGGTAATAGCCGCCTGTTTTGCGTAATCCAAGGCAGTCTCAGGATTGGTGGGATCAATATGATTCCGTAGACAACCCAGCGTAATGGTCCGGTAGAGGTTCCCTGAGTTTACATAGGTATACCCCAACCGTTCCGCTAAAAGCCTGGCAATGGTGCTTTTCCCTGAACCTGCAGGGCCGTCAATAGCAATCACCATCGGCTTCATCTCCAGCATCCTGGAGCTGTTATGATTAAACTCATCAATAAACCTTAAGGATGATCATAGGCTAATTCGCATAGTCCGTCAAGGGCTCGCCTCTGGGTCTGTCAGTGACCACGACCCCTGGCCCCTTGGCTCATGGGGTATCAGTACTGAGGATCCTTTGACCAGATACGGTCCCTCAATCAGCTAAACTTGACCCATATTTGTATTTCTTGCCTGTTTCAGGATAGACCTTTCCCCAAGAAGTTTGCTCTTGGGACGAACAGGGGAACCGCTACGGAACACAAGGCGAATTGGTGCCCCTTATCCGGGTGCCGGGACAAAGGGAAGGGGGAAACGGAGCAGAAAAGCGGTTTGGGCCTC
>JAIRLU010000140.1 GCA_031259215.1 Treponema sp.
CAGGTTGATGGAGCGGGGATTATCACCCAACTTGAACCTTCAGAAGAAGCCCTCAAAGCCTGTTATGATCTGGGAAAACGACTGGCCGGTTAGTACCGGGTAAAGCCGATTAGAATCAGACAGACAGGAACCGCAGCAAAAGCAGCAGGAGGCTTCACGCAACGCCTCCGTTGCTTTTGCGGACCCTAGTACCGTGCTTAGCCTAAAACCCCGGTCATTCAAAAAACACAAACCCCACGAACCAGCACGAACGGAACAGGGCAACCTGCAGGTCGCTGGGTGTTTCATCTTGAGCGGGTTATTCAACGGGTAGGGTACGTCAGGTAAAATCACCCCCTTGTCTCAGCACAAGTTCGTACGGTTCGTAGGATGACCGGCCCATCCTTCAAGGGTTCTATGGGCGCTCAAAGGACGACCGGACCGGTTCGTATGGTTCGTGGTGCTTCTTAATCCCTACGTTTGGTCTAAGCAACCTACGAGTACCGTGCTTAAACTAAAACCCCTGTAATTCAAAAAGCACGAACCTTTGCTGGGGCAAGGGGGTGTTTTTCCCTGCATACACGGTACTCTTGGGATAAACGGCTCCAGGTGAACTAAACAGAAAAACAAAGTATGAAGGTTGCCCTGTTCCGTTCGTGTGGGCGGACTTCAGGTCCGACGTGGTTTTTTTTGAATTACCGGGGCCCTGGAAAGCCCCTTCTCAAACTATCCGAAAGGTGATACCCTCCCCATACGAAGGAAAAGGTAAATCATGGATATGCAAAGCGTGGTGAAGAACCTGCATCCTCTGGAGGTCAAGATCATCCGCCATTATACCCAGGGGGATGAACTGACTATCGAAAAGGTGGAGGCTGAACTCAATCTCAAGCCCGGTAACGGGAATCAGGCCCTGTCATGGCTGGCAGGCAAGGGTATTGTGAAGGAAATCCGCAGGGAAACCAGGATGTTCTTTGAACTAACCGGTTTGGGCCGGGAATGGAAGGAAAAGGGTACGCCGGAAGAGCGGATCCTTGAGCTGGTCCGCAAGGGGACTGCTTCCCAGGGCTTAGGGCTCCCGGAGATTGCCCGCACCTTGGGGCTGGATACGAAAGATGCGGGGAGCGCCTTTGGGGCCCTCGCCAAGCTGGGCGTGCTGGGCATGGATGAAAACAAACGGATCCTAGTTCAGGAATCCCTCCACGCTACCGGCAAGGCAGCGGAGTATTTTTCCCTGGTTCGGGGGCTTTTAACTAAAGCCGGGGATGCACGAAACGGATTACTTCCCTGGACTGATTTATCCGAAGCGGAACAGGCCCTCATGAAGGGTTTGGCTAAAAAACGGGGCGCCGCAGCTTCGGCCTTCCGGGAAATAGACCGGGAACGGGTGTTCTTCGGCTTTACCACGGACATGAATGATTCGACCAACCGGGACGCCTTGGCCCGGGCCTTAGAAGCCGCAGGAATCACCGGAGATGAAATTGGCACGCTCACCCCGGAAATGCTCGTTCAAGGTACATGGAAGGGAAAATCCTTCCGTTCTTATAATATGCAGGTTCCCCCAGCCCGGCTCATGGTGGGGAGGACCAATCCCTATGCTCAATTTCTCGAAGAGGTAAAAGATAAACTTGTATCCCTGGGATTTGAAGAATTCGATGGCCCTCTGGTGGAAACGGAATTCTGGAATTCCGATGCCCTTTTTATGCCCCAGTTTCATTCGGCCCGGGACATTCATGACGTCTATCATCTAGCCGCGCCCACCCATGCGGCAGTTATCGCCGAACCGTGGCTTAGCCAGGTAGCTGCGGCCCATGAAAACGGCGGTAAAACCGGAAGCCGAGGGTGGAACTACCCCTTTGACCGGGCGTTTACCCGGCGGCTCATACTCCGCAGCCAGGGAACGGTTCTTTCCGCCAAGACCCTCCCTCAAGCAAAAATCCCCGGTAAGTATTTCGGTATTGTCCGTTGTTTTCGCTATGACCGGGTCGATGCTACCCACCTTTCAGACTTCTATCAGACCGAGGGAATTGTCCTGGGGGAAGGGGTAAACCTCAAGACCCTCTTGGGCTTCCTGGAAATGTTCGCCCTCGAAGTGGCTGGTGCCAAGGAAGTAAAGTACGTTCCCGGGTACTTTCCCTTTACCGAGCCTTCAGTGGAAGTCCACATCAAGCATCCGGTCTTAGGCTGGTTTGAACTGGGGGGTTCGGGGATATTCCGCTCTGAGGTAACCGCATCCTTGGGGGTACAGGTTCCAGTAGCGGCCTGGGGTATCGGCATAGACCGAATGGCCCTCATGGCCCTGGGGCTTAAGGATCTGCGGGACCTCTTTAGTTATGATCTGGAACAGGTGCGGCTCCGGCGGAATACCCCCCAGGCAGAATAAGCCCCCGGAGTTGCCCCGGCAAAGGGCTAGGGCTTTTTTCCCGGGAGGTCCGCCAAAGCCCCGGCAATCAGGTCATTCTGGGCCGATGCAAGGGCATTGGGATGGATGGCCGAGAGGGGGGTCTTATCGGTTCCACCTGCTCCGGTAATCACCGAAATGTGGCCCGCCGGGTAATGCGCGAGGGTTTGGGCAAAAGGCGCAAAGAGGGCTTCAAAATTATCGATGAGCCATGCCCGGCGGGCCTCCCCGTGAGCTGCTTCCATAGTCTTAAGGGTAACTTCAAGCTGTTCTATTTCAGCTTTGGCCACTTCATACCAGCCTGAAACCTCAGCCTTGGCCTGGAGAATAGCCTTGTCCCGGGTTGCCAGCGCGGGGGTTATGATTTCTGCCTGGTACCGGTTCTTAAGCAGGGCGATGTTCTGTTTTTCCGCTTCCAGCTCCGCAGTAATCCCCGCAACCCGGGCCCGGGCATTGGCCGCTGCCTGTTCCACCCCCACCTTTTGCCGCTGGGTTTCCTCGGCCAAGCTGACCCGGACTTCCGCTTTAAGTTGTTCCAATTCATTCCTGAGATGCTTAACCTCGGTTTCGCCCCGCCGGGCCTCGGCTTGTTCTGCTGCCGCGGCCTTGGCTTCTGCCTGAGCTTCCCGAGCCTTAGTCTCTGCATGGGCCGACTGGATCCGCTTCAACAGGGCAATATAGAGATCCGGTTCCTCTACTCCAGGTAAACGATGGTCGTCTACATCCGCAATATTCATGGTGGTAATTTCCAAGCCGAGGTTTTCCAGGTCCCTTTTGCAGACGTGGATCATCTTAGCTACCAGGGTATCCTTGTCCTTCATCACCTGTTCTGGAGTCATGCTGGCGATAGAGTCCCTCAGATGCCCCTCAATCACATCCCCCGCTATTTTAGCCAACTTTTCCCGGTTAGCCGCCAAATCCAGGATCCGGGTAACTGCATGGGATCGCCCTGCTTCGTTCCCTGCAATGGCAAAGGAGACCGTGGCTTTGACGTTGAGGGGTACGATCCCTGTGGCAATGGCAGAATCCACCACTACTTCTATGGTAATGGGCGTAAGATCGAATTTACTAAACCGCTGTAGCACGGGAATAATAAAGGCCCTGCCTCCGGAAAAGGTACGAAACCCTTTGGGCTTTCCTGAACCGGTAATCACCCCTAATTCATTACCGCCGACTATTTTCATATTGGTGAGGAGTTGAATGAAGATCGTAATCCCCACCAAACTGCCGAGAACCGCGACAAAAATTATCATAGGGAACCTCCCGGTAGGGTAGAAGGCATCCTGGACCCCGATCCAGGCATGGCCAGGGTTTTCACATCCACCCCCAGGGCTTCGGTGAAGGTGTTAAGAAAATCCGCAAAAGCCCGAGGGCCCCGGTTTACCGCGCCGGAAAAGCCCTCCTCATCGTCCATGACGATATAGGTATCCACCGAAGCAGTAGCAGTGGCGGCCATGTAGTGCTCAAAGAGTACAGGCAGCTTCTGCTTAAGGAACATGACGCTGGAGGCATCATCTCCGTACCGGGCCAGAAGTTCCGCCTTTTTCTTGAGTATATCGTTACGGGTGGATTGGAGAATCTCCACAGCGGCCCGTTCTCCACAAGCAATGATCCGGGCTTCTTCTTCCCGAGCCTCTGCTTCTAGGGTAACCGCGGTGAGGTTCTTGAGTTTCTGTAATTCCACCAGCATAGCTTGTACCGCGGCTTCCCCGGAATTGGCAGCTTCTGCTATCGCCTGGTCAGCCTTGAATTTCGCCTCTTTGATAAGCCCTGCGGCTTCCCGGCGGTATACCTCAAGGTCCTGCCGGGCAGCAATGATCGCCTCATCAGCCTGATTTTTCGCCACGGCAATCCGCTTATGCCCATCGCTTTCCGCCTGTTCTGCAATAGCCCGAAGGCGAGATTCTTCGATTTCCACCTGCCGGCGTTTCTCCGCCAGCGTTTTCTGGGCAAGATTGGCAATATAATTAGAGGTATCCCAAATTTTCTGTAAAGAAACGGAAACCACCTTCATCCCAAAAGAACGGAGATCCGAGTTGATGTCCGCCAGGAGTTCCGCCCGGAACTGGGCCCGCTCACCACTAGTCCCCTCATCCCCCGGTTCCCCGACATCTTCCATGCCGATGGCCTGAAGCGGGGTAGCTTTGTTCAGGGCCCCCCGGAAATTCCCCACCAAGGTTTGCTGCACTTGGTCGTGGATCTGTTTGGTATTTTTACCCATGAGCCGTTCCACCGCACTG
Source organism: Treponema sp. (assembly GCA_031259215.1). Taxonomy (GTDB): domain Bacteria; phylum Spirochaetota; class Spirochaetia; order Treponematales; family Breznakiellaceae; genus JAIRLU01. The sequence goes on from JAIRLU010000140.1 coordinate 4,618, forward strand.
TACAGCATAGCCTCGTCGTCGTCATCAATACAAACACAGGCGGTTGCATCCGCTCCCACGGTGATACCATTGGCACTATTCACCCCCTCGATCCGAACCGCAATAGGAAACACATCCAAGTCCAGGGATCCCAGCGCCTGAAAATAGGGGATCACCAAGGCCCGTCCCCGGTTTACCGAAAACCCGAAGGTACGGCCATGACGCTTGGTCTTTTTACCGGTAATCACCAGGATCCGGTCTGGATGACTCACATGGATACAAGACTTGATTATCCCGATAAGCACTATAAACGCCCCTACCCCCAAGCCTCCAAAGATAAGCCCCTGGGCGAGGTTACTGAAGGTGATATACATTGTTCCCTCCTCCTTTTTCGATGGTCTATAAGGACGGCCTACTAAAACGCACCAAGACCCCCTTGGGCCTTAACTTCCTCGTGGATCGCCCCGGTTTCCATCATTGGACTTGAATCGGACTAAAGTCCGACTCAAGTCTTGCAAAATGCTCCACATTTTGCTGTTTTGTATCGGAATTTATTCAAAAACTGAAGTTTGTGAACAACTCTCTATATATAAAAAGGCAAACCCCTCGCTGCAATCCAAGGCTATTGGCCGCCTTCTATGACATAATACCAGCTTTCATCAAAATCGACGATCTGGACCTCCGTTCCTTTGGCAAAAGAAGCCCGGGGATCTTTGGATCGCACATAGAGTTCTGTTTCCTTGCCAAATTGCCGTACTACTGCCTTACCCCCGGCCCCTGGCCCCACAGGTACGGTAATTATAGCCTTTTCCATGATAAATTCACCCGGTTTAAGAGATGAATCCAGGTCCCGGCGTACCAGTTTCCGCAAAAGATGAGCCATGAAGAGGATGCCCACACCAACCCCGGTACTCCAGGCAAGACTTTTACCAGGGGTATGCCCCAAAAACAGGGCGAACAAGCCTGTAGGACCGGCTCCTAAAGAAAAATAAACCCCGGTTCTCAGGCATCCCAATATCTTGGTAAGGACCTTAATCCCCGGATCCCCAGGAGCTAACCATGAACCTCCCTGGGAACTGGGACCTGCCTCATCGGATAGCTCCCCCTCCTGCACCGGTTCTCCTGTATCCCCATCATCGGTTCCTTTCTGGTCAAGGATGCCGAAAAAATCCGCTACCGTAATGCCCAAGCCGAATAAGGTGAGCGCTCCATAGATGATCAGAAGGGGTTCCATAATCTTTGTTAAGTATCCTCTGATTTTTGGTATATTGCAAGGTAGTTTCACCTTCCCCTAGGGTATGGTAGCTCGTACAGATTACGTTTAAACCCATAGGGTATGGTCCCGGGGAGCGGATATCCTATTCCTCCTGGGAGAACTCCTCTCAGGATGCTGATAGGACGCGGGCATCCTAGGGCAAATCCGCAGGTTTGCACATAAGAACCGGTTTCAAAGCTCCGGTTAGCGGGAAAATTTCCTTTCCGATGAAAGGGGCTCCTGAAAAGGCAGCTTACAATCCGTTTTTTCCGTACGTCTAAGGGTAGGGTTTCAAAATGTAAGCCTTTGAAACAGTCCCATTAAAGAATGAACATTTACTAAAAACCAGTTGCAAAGGTAAGAGATTGTATTATAAGATGATATTATGAAACGATATAGCATACTTTTATTAGTCAATTTTATCACCCTGACCGCCTTTGCTGAGGAAGCATTGGAGTTTTACACCAATGAACTCAACAACGCTCTTACCGTTGCTGATCAGCTAAGTATATTGCGGATCGTACGGGATGCAGAATTGGAGGATTCTGCTTCTTTTTATGCTTCGGCCTTGAGCCGTCTCCTCACGGTATATCCTAACATCAGGGGTAACCGGGAATTGGATGCTGCAGATGAGTGTATGAGGCTCATTACGGATCAATTGAGTGAGGCTCAATATACCGAAGCAGGGCAGGATCTCTGGAGGGTAGTACAGGTTTTCCGAAATCCTTTGGTCAAGTCGGATGCGCTTATTGCCTTGGGTAAAGTGGGAGCCACTGATTTACTTCCCCAAGTAGTGCAGACCCTGCTGGATACCAATGCAGAACCGAGCACCAATCGGGTATCCGGAGAACGCATTGCCTATGGGGCGATTCTTTCACTGGAAAATTACAAAGATCCTACAGGGTATCTACCGGTGTTTTTTGCTGCTCATGGCTGGTATTCCCAATGGGTGCGGAACCAAGCTGAAACCTCCTTGCCCCTCATCGCCGAGGACCCCTCTGAGGCATTGATCGAAGTAATCCATAGACCTGGGTATGCCTACACCTATAAGTATCTTGCCCTCAGGTCCCTGGAGGAATCCGAGATTGCCGATGAGTCAAAGGCACAGGCTGCTTTGGCCGCGCTTTATGAAGGCTGGAGGGGTTCGACGAATGCCCCCCAGCAGCGGAGAGATTTGGCGAGTATGCGTAAACTCGCCATTGATATGATCCGGCGGTATGGGATCGAGGATGAAACGGTGTATCCCCTGTTGGAACGATCCTATATGCAAGGGGTTGATGAAGAAGAACGGATCGGCGCCATAGGGGCTTTATCGAAAATCGGTACGGAAGATGCGGCAAACCTGCTGGCTTCCTTCATTTCTCTGATAAACAACAGCTTAGAAAGAGACATCTTGACCCAGCAGGATGAGCGGTTTCTTCGGGTGTTGCTGCCTGCTTTAGGCGCTACGGGTCAGACCGTAGGGGAACCGGTCCTCCGGCAGGTGCTTGCCCATAACTGGACTACCGGGATCCATACCTTGGCCCGGGAGGCGCTGGATAGTATCGGAGATTAAACACCAAGCAGCAATTCGGCAAAGCCGAATTGCAAATGCGCAGAATAGGTTCCAAACCACGACTGCAGGATGGAAACTATTCTGCCAAGATATGTAAAATTGCTTCCGGGGATGTAGCAGTCAGAATTTCCGCCCGTTTTTCCGAACTTTTAAAGAGTAAACTTATTTCCGCAAGAAACTGAAGATGAGGGCCGGTTTTTTCAACCGGCGAAAGGGTCATGATGAATATCCTACAGGGCTGGTCATCCAGAGAATCAAAGTCAACCGGGGAATCAGAAACCCCGATACAAGCCACCAAATCACGAATCGTTGCACTCTTTCCGTGAGGAATGGCAATGCCATGTTTCATACCGGTAGACATTTTCTGTTCCCGCTCCATCACCGCACTAAAGGCTGCAGCCCGATCCTGTATTTTATCCGCTGCAACGAGTATATCCAACAGTTCGTTGATTATTGCTTCTTTAGTAGTCCCCTTCAAATGAAGGCTGATAGTTTCTTTTGAAAGTACTGTTTTGAGGTTCATGGTTTTAGTGTAAGGTCCTCTGTATGAAAAGTCAAGGATTTCCGTTTGGTTTCCCTATGAAGAAGGTCTAGGCTTTTTATTTCTCCGTTTATACCCTATGATGAACCGGTAAGGATGGTTCCGCTTCCCCGATGAGTAATCCCCTGATCAAGACCCTGTTGGAATTGCGGGGTAATCCCCGAGCTTGTGTGTATACCGAACCCCTCTGGGGTCTTTCGATGAACCTTTGTTTACCCTATGCTTCGGTGTACATGATTGCCTTGGGCCTTTCGGATGTAGCAATTGGGTGTATCACGACGGTATACCTGTTTTCCCAGGTGGTTTTTGCGTTTTTAAGCGGCCCCATTACCGATAAACTAGGAAGGCGAAAAACCACCGCGGTTTTTGATTTTATTGCCTAGTGTATTCCCTGTCTCATCTGGATCAGGGCGGAAAATTTTTGGTTTTTCCTGATAGCTGCCTTATTCAACGGCGCGATGAAGGTGCCCACCAATTCTTGGGATTGTCTCATGGTGGAGGATGCTGAAAAGAGCCGGATCACCCGGATCTACTCCCTGGTGATCGTCTGCGGACAGCTTTCAGCCCTGTTTGCACCGATTTCTTTTGTCCTGGTATCCCACCTGACCTTGGTGAAGGCCATCCGGATCCTCTATATCAATAGAGTTGTTCAGAAACCTCAGTTTCTGAACAAGTCCAATGCCTTTGTGGTGATGACCATAAAACTGATCCTGCTCTTCAGGTTTTCCAAAGAAACAAAGACCGGTCTTGTCCGTATAAAGGAAACCCAGGGAAAAAGCATATTGTCTCTGATACAGGGATATGGCGATGTTCTGCAGATCCTGCGGAAATCCAAGGGTACGATCTTCGCCCTGATCATCAGCGGCTTGGTCGGTACGGTGGGGATAATCAACACCACCTTTTGGCAGGTTCTGGTCAGTAAGAAACTGCTGGTCCCGGATCCGCTGCTCCCCCTCTTCCCTATGTTCCGCTCAATCCTTTCTTTGGTGTTCTTTTTTACGGTTATTCCCCATATTACCAAGGTAAACCTTAAAATTCCCTTGCTCTTGGGTTTCACCGCGTATCTGCTCGGCCAAACTATCCTGGTTTTGACCCCTACGGCGAGGGTAATCACTTATGGCATGCTCGGTGTTTCCCTAGTGTTTGATGGTTTTGGTGTAGGAATACTCGCCATGCTTGCCGAATCCCTGGTGGCGCTCCAGGTGAACGCCGCAGAACGCGCCCGAGTCATGGCAATTCAGCACATGCTCATCATGGTACTGACTGCTCCGTTTGGGTGGATAGGGGGGATCCTCTCTGGAATATCCCGGGACCTCCCTTTTGTGCTTACCAGCGGGCTCTTACTTACCGGGTTCCTGGCGACTCTGGGGTATTACCTAAACAATCGTGATATCCCGTCATAAGCGCTGTTTGAACCTGTCCACTTTTGAAACCGGTGCATACCTAAAAAAATGATCGCCTATTGGTGCAATAAGGAAAGAACCGCATATTTGCTTCTTACGTGAGATGCCTGGCGGTACTCCCCCCCTAACAACGCCGAAGGCATTGCAAGGCGGTTTTGTAAGATCCGGTGATATGCTATGCTCAGGTATGCGTATAATAATAAAAGGTGCCATCGGTTCTCATCTCATCCAAACATTCTTGGTGCTGATGCTGGTGCAGTGTTTTGGGGTACCTATGCTCTATGCCACGGTACCGGTCAAGCTGGCCCTTATTCCTGAGCATCCTCGGCCTGGAGAACCGGTAACCGTGGGTATGACTGCAGATACCCTTGAAGAAAAGGAAACCCTCCTGTTCCAGGCAGTACTCATCAATACCCAGGGGCAACGGCTGACTAAAGCATCTTTTTTTAATCTCCCTATAAATAAGGAAGGTAAATCCCTTAAAGCCGCGATTCTCACGGTTCCCTGTACCGCAAGACCAGGATCCGCCTGGATCCACGTAGAATATGGGGGAAAAAGTATCGGAAAAATCGATCTTACCATTGAAAACCGTTCCTTTGTTTCTGAAGAAATCCCCTTGGATCAGGCCAATACAGCGCTACGAACCGTCCAGGATCCTCAAAAAACCGCTGAGGCCGTGGTATTATGGGGCATCCTCAACCGTACCGGGACTGCGGTATATACCTCCGGGCCTTTTACCGCCCCGGTTACCTCCACGCGAAGGACCAGTTTCTTTGGAGATCGCCGGGTTTTTATGTACGTGGACGGTTCCCGATCAGCTTCGATTCATGGGGGTATTGATTATGGCGTTCCCCGGGGAACAGAGGTCAGATCCTGTGCCGCCGGAAAGGTGGTTCTGGCCCGCTCTCGGATTGTTACCGGTAATTCGGTGATCATCGAACATCTCCCTGGGGTCTATTCCCTTTATTACCACTTGGACCATATCGCAGTACAAGAGGGAGCTGTGGTAAGCAGTGGTACGGTCCTCGGGCAATCCGGTGCAACCGGCCTTGCAACTGGTCCCCATCTGCATTGGGAGATCCGGGTAGCCGGAGAGAACACCGACCCCGACGCCTTTGTTTCCCGGCCCATCCTTGACAAGGATGCGCTTTTAGGTAAGATTAAATGAATGAGGTTTTTTACTAATGCTCACCATACTCATGGAAAGGGGGTGATTTTTTTTGGCGCATATCATCGTGGATGATAGTGAGGTGTTGGAAAAGGCCATCAAACGTTTCAAACGGATGGTGGAAAAAGAAGGTATCATCAGGGAATTTAAAAAGCGGGAATATTATGAAAAGCCCTCGACCATTCTTAATCGGAAAAAAAAGGCAATTCAGCGGAAACTGCTCAAAAAGTCCCGAAAAGGCAGAGCCGATTACTAGGATCTGGGGGACTTTGCTCTATTTTTGTACAGCCAAAGGAATACCTTTGGTGTATACCCGAAGGTATAAAGTACACCATTATATTGAAGTCCCCCATATCGATGGATGTAATGGGAGCAATCAAGGACGGCACCTGAAGGCTGGTTACAGCAAGGTATACTAACATGGTAAAAGTCTATCACAAAATCCCGCATGGTTTATGGGTTGGAATCTACGTATTCCTGATTTTGCTCTCGGTTTCTTGTAGAACCCTTTCTCCCCTTACCACACCGTCTGAAACAATTCTTACGAAGTTTGCGACTCCTGAAGCGATCCTTCCCCAATGGCAGCCTTTTGCCCCATCCTTGAGTCCTGGGCTTGCCTATTTTGAGGGGACTATTCAGAAACCTAAGCTGCGGTTTTGGGCCTTACAGGTGGATGTGACTGAACCGACTTTGCGGATTGTGGTGAGTGAAAAAGAAGGTCCCCCGCGTGGCGATGGTACCATGGACGGTGTCATTCCCAGTACTAAGATCACCAGTTTTGTCCGGCGCTATGATTGCCTTGCAGGGATAAACACCAACCCCTTTAGCCCGGTATCAGGGAAAGAAGGGGAGGATCGGACCATTGTAGGGATAACCGTTTCCCAAGGGACCATTGTGGCCCTTCCTCATCCCCACTTTGATGGCTTGGTGTTTTATGATGATGGAAAAGCCGCCATTGTAAACCAAGCTGCATTAACTGAGGAGCAGCTCCGCACCATCAGGAACGGGGTAGGGGGATTTTATGCCGTACTACGGGACGGCGCCGTCCTGGAAGGGGCCTTTACCCGGGGAAACGCCCGGCATCCCCGAAGTGGGGTCGGCGTATCTGCTGATGGGGATGTCCTTTATCTTCTGGTCATTGATGGACGGCAGCTTGGCAGTATAGGAGCTACCGAAGCTGAGGTGGGCGTTATATTACAAAGATTAGGCGCCGTTGACGGTCTTAACCTTGACGGAGGGGGTTCCACTGCTTTGGCGCTGAAGTTCCCTGACGGTAAGGTCCGGGCCGTCAATACTCCCATCCACAAGCTCATTCCCGGCAGGGAACGGGGTGTGGCTACCTGCCTGGGAATCGCCCTGAACCATGAATAGGGGTGATGTTCTAAAATTATTGGATCAAACACACTCTCCCCAAAAGCCAGACATTTATTGTCAAGGCGACAGGATCTTATGCATCTGTTCTGTCTTCGAGAACCCTATGCCTTTCCTCACTAGCCCCACACACCATGTCCTAAACTTGACCCATATTTGTATTTATTGCCTGTTCTAGGACAGACTTTTCCCCATGGAGTTTGCTCTTGGGGACAAACAGGGGAACCGCTACAGAACACGGGGCGAATTGGCGCTCCTTATCCGGGTGTCGGCACAAGGGGAAGCGGGAACAGGAGTAGAAAAGCGGGTTTGGTCTCCGCTTCCCTATAAGGGGGTCTGACCCGTATACCCATATCCGCTTCCCC
>JAIRLU010000147.1 GCA_031259215.1 Treponema sp.
GAGGGCATGGAACTTCCGGTTATCATGAAATGGCTGAAACAGGTGTTTGCCCAGCGGTACAACCGTGCCCAAGCACGGGAAGGGCATATCTGGGGAGACCGGTATGGGTCTCGGATACTCGAAGGGGAGCCACCTGAAGCGGAGGTTTGGGGGAGAAGGATATGGGTATAAGGGTCAGACCCCCTTATGGGGAGGAGACCCAAACCGCTTTTCTGCTCCTGTTTCCGCTTCCCCTGGTACCTGGATAAGAGGCACCAATTCGCCCTGTGTTCCGTATCGGTCCACCTATTCGTCCCTAATAGAAAACTCCTTGGGGAAAGGTCTGTCCTGACTATGACGTAATATATCTACATTCTAAGATAGAATCAATTTACATTTTATACTGAAATAGGTATTTATTCTATGCTGGAATAGATATACATTTTAGCCTAGAATAGAGCTTTATTCTAGGCTGGAGGCGTATAGGACGGGAGGCCTCAGTCTTTGAACTTTGCACGTCCCTTGAGAACCTGCCCTTGTGCAAGTAGAAAAATACCGGTAAGGTGGTATACAAGGAGTCAGGGTATGAAAACAGACATTATCCTCGCCGGTGTGGGGGGACAGGGGGTACTTTCCATTGCCGCCATCATTGCCCAGGCAGCAGTAGCCGAAACCTTATCAGTCCGTCAGTCTGAGGTGCATGGCATGGCCCAGCGCGGGGGGGCGGTGTTGGCCCATCTTCGCATAGCAGACCGGCGGATCTGCTCAGACCTGGTACCCCAGGGCGAAGCAGACCTCATCATTGCTATGGAACCACTGGAAAGCCTGCGCTATGCTGCCTGGCTTTCCCCAGAGGGGGTCTTGGTAAGCGCTGCAGAACCCTGGGTCAATATCCCCGATTATCCTGAGCAGGGGATCATTTACCAGGCGATTGAAGGCTTCCCCCGGTACCGTCTCGTCCCGGCAGCGGGGCTGGCAAAAGAAGCGGGCCTGGCCAAGGCGGTGAATACGGTCATGGTCGGCGCGGCTTCCCCCTTTCTGCCGGTCTCTGCAGCAGCCCTGGAACAGACCATCACTGCCTTGTTTGCCTCCAAGGAGCCGGCCCTGGGGGAAGCGAATCTTCGGGCCTTTCGATTGGGTAGAGAGCGGGATCTCCCCGGAGCGCCCCGATGAACTATCAGTACTGGCATAGGGAGATGGAAACCCTGGAGCGTTCCGCCCTGGAAGCCTATCAGCTTATCCGGCTCAAGGCCGCAGTAGCCCAGGCCCTGCGGACCCCTTTCTACCGGGAGCGGCTCGCTACTGTGGGTATCCATAGCGATGCTGACATCAAGAGTCTTGAAGATGTAAGGCGGATTCCTTTTACCACGAAAGGGGATCTTCGTGTAGGCTTTCCCTACGGGTTTCTCAGTATTCCCAAGGAGGAGGTGGTTCGGCTCCATGCCTCCAGCGGCACCACCGGAACGCCCACCACCATTTACTTTAATAAAGGGGATATTCGCCGCTGGACCGCCTTTCTGGCCCGTTCCATCTATGCCACTGGGTGCAATAAAACCGATGTGTTTCAGAATATGATCACCTATGGGCTTTTTACCGGGGGCTTAGGCTTTCATTTCGGAGGCGAAGAGGTGGGGATGCTGGTGATCCCCTCTGGTTCGGGAAACACCACGCGACAGTTTAAGCTCATGCAGGATTTCGGCACCACCGTGGTCCATGCCACTCCCAGCTTTCTGCTCCATGTGCACGGGAAGATGCAGGAAGAGGGAGTGCGCCGGGAACAGCTCAAACTCACCCGGGCCTTTGCCGGTGCTGAGCCTTATTCAGAGGATACCCGGAGGCGTATTGAGGAACTCCTCAGTATTGACGTGTACAATTCCTACGGTCTTTCGGAGATGAACGGGCCGGGCGTTGCCTTTGAGTGCCAGGCCAAGAATGGCCTGCACCTCTGGGAAGACGGTTATCTAGGGGAAATCGTAAATCCCGAGACCCTGGAACCGGTCCCCGAGGGGGAAACTGGGGAATTGGTCCTCACCTGTTTGTGCCGGGAGGCCACGCCTATTCTGCGTTACCGGACCCGGGATCTGAGCGGCTTTTATACCGACCCTTGTCCTTGCGGCAGAACCCACCGCAGGCTCCGCCGTATCACCGGCCGTACCGATGATATGCTCATCATTAACGGCGTAAACCTCTTTCCCAGCCAGATCGAAGCAGTGATCATGGCTATCAAAGAGGTAGGAAACAACTATCTTATCCTGGTGGAGAAAGAAGGGGTATTGGACCGGCTCACGGTCAAGATCGAAGTAGGCACCGAGGTTTTCATGGACGATACCCGGCCCTTGAATGCCCTCAAAGAACGGATCCGTAAAATCCTCCAGGCATCCATTACCATCAACCCTCGGGTGGAGCTTCATCAGCAGGGGAGCCTACCAGTATCTGAAGGCAAAGCAAGGCGGGTCCTGGATCAACGTCCCAAAGGGTAAAGTAGGGAATGAGCCCTACTTTTTAGGATCTCCTATAAAAGCACGGGGAGGGGCTGGCCCCTCCGCTCACCTTGAAAGTGTTTCATGCTAGGCTTTACCTGCAGAACCCAGGACGTTGATGTTTTTATGGGAATAGAGCTTTTTCAACTCATCCCGGGCAGGTCCTAGGTATTTGCGGGGATCAAACTCATCAGGTTTTTCCGCAAAAACCTTACGGATCAAGGCAGTCATGGCCAGCCGTCCGTCCGAATCAATATTGATCTTACAAACCGCACTCTTCGCAGCCCGCCTAAGCTGCTCTTCAGGAATACCCACGGAATCGCTCAATTTACCCCCGTATTTTTCGATCAACTGCACGTATTCAATGGGTACTGAAGAAGAACCGTGGAGTACGATGGGAAAGCCGGGGATCTGCTTTTCAATGGCCTCCAGGATGTCAAACCGCAGCGGCGGGGGGATGAGGATCCCATTGGCGTCCTTAGTGCATTGTTCCGGCTTGAATTTAGTCCGGCCATGACTGGTACCAATAGAAATGGCCAGAGAATCCACCCCGGTTCCGTTGAGGAATTGCTGTACCTCTTCAGGCTGGGTGTAATGGCTATGCTCTGAGGAGACGTCATCCTCCACACCTGCGAGAACCCCCAGTTCTCCTTCTACAGACACATAATCCTTTCGGGAATGGGCAAATTCACAGACCTTCTTAGTCAGGGCCACATTCTCTGCAAAAGAAAGATGGGAACCATCGATCATGACCGAAGAAAAGCCGGTTTCAATGCAATCCTTGCACAGTTCGAAGCTATCTCCATGATCCAGATGTAGTACGATGGGAATAGCGTAACCCAGTTCATGGGCATATTCCACTGCTCCTTTGGCCATATTCTTCAGCAGGTTCTGATTGGCGTATTTCCTCGCCCCTGCAGAAACCTGGAGAATCACCGGGGATTTTGTTTCCACACAGGCCTGGATAATTGCCTGTAATTGTTCCAAGTTGTTAAAATTATACGCCGGTACTGCATAGCCGCCCTTTACTGCTTTCTCGAATAAAGCCACCGTATTGACTAGGCCCAATTCAGTATAACTTGTCATATAAACTCCTTAAAATAGCTATACTTAATACTATAAGGATGCCAGAGCTTGGTCAATCATAAACCGCATAGAACCATCGCCATAGAAGGAAACCAGAGAAATCCACAAACAAGCAACCATCTGTATGCGGA
>JAIRLU010000234.1 GCA_031259215.1 Treponema sp.
CCCGAGCAAAACCAGGCCCACCAGTATCGCCATGATTAGCCCGGGAATCCACAGGGGAACGTGAAAGGTCTCATTGATGAGGGACGCCACTGCATTGGCCTGTACCCCGTTTCCGATCCCAAAGGCTGCAAAGGCAGTAAAGGCTGCAAATAGAACCGCCAACCATTTCATCTTAAGTCCCCGTTCCAAGGCATACATAGCCCCTCCCAGCATGGTGCCGCTTTCGGGTTTCACCCGGAACTTCACCGCAATGAGGGATTCTGCATACTTGGTTGCTATACCGAACACCCCGGTAAGCCACATCCATAATACCGCCCCAGGACCTCCCAGGGCAATGGCAGTCCCCACCCCGATGATGTTCCCCGTTCCAATCGTTGAGGCAAGGGCCGTGGTTAGAGCGCCGAATTGGGAGACATCCCCTGCGCTGTCAGTGTCTTTTGTAACCGATAGCTTAATACCCAGACCCAGTTTCCGCTGAATAAATCCGGTTCGTATGGTCATGAACAGATGGGTACCAAACAGCAAGATCAACAACCAAGGCCCCCAAAGATACCCATCAACGATTTTTACAAAAGCGCCAAATTGTTCCATAGCTTTCTCCTTCTCAAAGCATGCAAGTTTTTCTGTTGACTATAAAGTGCTCTTGGATACTTGTCAAGAATTTATATTCTCAGGAAAACCGGTGAAGGGACAGGGTACATGCCCTAGGAAGACAGGAACCCCATACTCCAACTGAAAACTAACCTAATCCTCATCATATTTTAACCATGCCTGTATAGGTTTAAGCCAATCTTACTATTATAAAGGAGAACATAATGCATAGTAAACGAATAGGAGCGACTCTTTGTTTGGCCGCGTTTTGTCTAGGGCCGATTTTTGCCGGAGGATCGAAAGACAGGGGAGCGTCAAGCCCTGAAGTACAGGCCCCGCCTTACACCATTGAAGTAGCGGGATCCACCTCGGTTACGCCGTTGATGGAGCTTTTGGCCGAAGATTACGGCCGTGTACGGAGTAATGTGAAGATCAACATCAACGGTACGGGATCTTCCGATGGTATCAATGCCGCAGCTGCTGGAACCAGTGAAGTGGGCATGTCCAGCCGGGAACTGAGCCCTGTAGAAAAAGGAGCGGGCCTTAAGGAATTGGTCATCGCCATAGACGGCATCGCGGTGATCCTCCACGAGACTAACCCCTTGACAGGACTTTCTATAGCCCAGTGCCGGGATATTTACTCAGGCAAGATACAGGACTGGAGCGAGGTTACAGGGGAGAAGCAGGGGAAGATTGCAGTGGTTTCCCGAGAGCCTGGGTCTGGAACCAGAGGGGCCTTTGAAGAACTTATCGCGCTTAAAGACGAATTGGTACCTGGGGCCATTGAGTTTGACGGAACCGGCGCGGTAAAGGCTGAAGTTTCCCGGAATGCCGACGCTATCGGGTACATTTCCCTGGGTTCGGTGGATAGCTCGGTGAAGCCCCTGGCAATTGAAGGGGTCCCGGCAAACAGCGCCAACGTGATCAATGGGACCTACAAGATTGCCCGCCCCTTTATCCTTCTAACCAAAGGCCCCTCTGTACACCAGGAAACCCAGCAGTTTCTGGAGTGGATCCTGTCTCCCGCAGGGCAGGCAATCGTCAAGAAAAGTTGGATTTCCGTAACGGGTTAAGGGGCACGGATCATGCTGCATCGCCGGAACGCCGACCTCTTTTTTAAGCACCTGGTAAGCCTCGTTTCCGGCTTTTCCATCCTGGCCCTGGGGGGGATCCTGATCTTTGTGTTTGTCCAAGGCGCAGGACCCTTCCTCTTTCCCACGGATCCAGGTATCCGGCTGGTTCTCGAAAACATCCGGGAAATCCAGGTCAACGGAACATGGTACCAGGATACGCCCCTGATAAGGGTTCCCCGTTCGACCCCGTCTCTGGAGCTGTGTTTTTCAGGTCTTGAAAGAGCACAGTCCATAGAAGCTATGGTATCTGCTGCGGAAAAAGACCCGGCCAAGATGCTCCGGTTTACCGCATACTCCGGAGGAGAACTCTCCACCCCGGAAACCGCGGTGTATACCCTAAGTTATCCAGGACTGCCGGGATTAAGCCCTAAGATTCACTTCATCCTGCCTGAAGCGCCCTATAGCCTTCCCCGGTTCTTGACCGGTACTCAATGGCATCCTACCTACGAGAAGGTCTACGGTATTTTTCCCATGATCATCGGTACGATTCTAGCAAGCCTGGGAGCCGTCCTCTTGGGGGTGCCGCCGGCTTTGCTCTGCGGACTCTTTCTCGGAGCATTCATGCCTGATAAGCCTGCGGCCCTAGCCCGGGCAGGAATAGAAGTCCTGGCAGGGATTCCCTCGGTGGTTTATGGGTTTTTCGGTTTAATGGTGATCGTACCGGCAGTGAAACAGATCTTTGCCGTACCTTCAGGGAACAGTCTGCTTTCCGCCATCATCATGCTTTCGGTGATGATCCTCCCTACTATCATCACCATTACGGAGACCTCCATTCGCGCGGTTCCCCGATCCCACTGGGAAGCCTCCCTGGCCTTGGGGGCAAGCAAGATGCAAACCCTCTGGTTTGTGGCCCTGCCCCAGGCCCGCTCTGGGGTTATCGCTGGGGTTATGCTGGGGATTTCCCGGGCAGTAGGGGAAACTATGGCGGTGATCCTGGTAGCGGGGAATTCCGCCCAGCTTATCCATAGTCCCCTGGATAGTGTGCGTACCCTGACCGCTACTATTGCCTTGGAAATGGGCTACGCTCAAGGGAGACACCGGGAACTGCTCTTTTCCATCGGCGTGGTTCTCTTCATGCTTATTCTGCTGCTGAACACTGGGGTCCTGTACCTCAGGCCCGCCAGCGGGGTTAATGCCCCTAAAGGGCAGCAGTAGTAAGAAAGCGGGGCGTCCCTTGCTTCGAGACTTTGCCGCTTCGGATTTTTGCTGTTTCAGAGCTTTAGGCCGCATGAAAGCGTTGTGTTGGGCGCAGGGTGTCAGCTCTAATTCCGCCGGAGTTCAGCCTAATAGAAACAAGAAAGAGGACGAGGCAACTATAAGCGGCGCGCCATGAGAAGTGAGAAAAAAAGGAGGTATAGCTTGTTATATAAGAAAAAAAGCCGCGGTATCAAAGATGCAGCGCTCTATGGACTTATGGTTACATCCTTAGTCCTGGTACTGGGGGTGCTGGCTTTTATCCTGGGGTATATCCTGGTCTGTGCTTCTGGGCAGGTGAACCTTTCCATCTTATCTCGGGCAAATCCGAGAGGCATCTTTCCCATGTTGGTAACGACCTTGTATGTAGTACTGGTATCCTTGGCTATCGCCTTACCCGTCGCCCTGATAACCGCCCTTTTTCTGAACGAGTATACGGGTAATTCCGGTCTTGTCCGGGTCTTACGGCTGGCCATAGAAACCCTTTCAGGAATCCCCTCAATTATTTATGGGCTTTTTGGGCTTTTGCTGTTCTGCCGGTTCCTGAAATTCGGTCAGTCCATTCTTGCAGGATCCTGTACCTTGAGCATTATGATCCTGCCGGTAATCATCAGGACCACCGAAGAATCCTTAAAGACCATCCCCGCTTCCTTTAGGGAAGCCTCCCTTGCCCTAGGGGCCACCCAGTTTCAGACCATCCGTTACGTGGTCATCCCTTCAGCCATGCCAGGGATTGTTACCTCTACCATCTTGGCTATCGGACGGGTGGTGGGGGAGTCTGCGCCGGTGCTGCTCACCGTAGGCATCACCCGGAACATCCCTGCATCGGTGTTTGACTCAGGCCGGACCCTCACCATTCACCTCTATTACCTCACCAAAGAGGCGATCAACCCGGAGGATTTCGGTATTGCCTTTGCCACGGCAACGGTGCTTATCATCCTGGTCATCCTCATCAATACGGCCACCAAATTGGTTTCCCGGTGCCTTAATCAGTACAAGAGTATGGGTGTATGAACGAGCAAGAAACAATAGAAAAGAAAGAAAACCCGAAACTGGATGTGCAGGAACTGGATGTGTTCTATGGGACCTTTCACGCCTTGAAAAAGATCACCTTTACCCTCAATCCTCGGGAAATCGCCGCGTTTATCGGCCCCTCTGGGTGCGGAAAGTCAACCTTCCTTCGGGTGTTTAACCGGATGAACGATCTTATCCCCTCCTGCCAGGTTATTGGAACTGCCCTCATCGACGGTAAAGATATCTACGGCGGCATGGACGTAACCGAACTACGGAGCCGAGTGGGGATGGTCTTTCAGAAGCCTAACCCCTTTAACATGAGTATCTTCGATAACATCGCCTATGGCCCCCGGATGCAGGGCCAGCGGAACAGACGCATCCTTGCCGAACTAGTGGAGACGTCCTTGGCAAAAGCCGCGCTTTGGGATGAGGTGAAAGACCGGCTTAAACGCTCGGCTATGGGCTTATCCGGGGGACAGCAGCAGCGGCTCTGTATTGCCCGAAGCATTGCCATGCAGCCGGAGATCATCCTGATGGATGAACCTACCAGCGCCCTGGATCCCTTGGCCACGGGCAAGATCGAAGCCCTGATGGGGGAACTGAAAAAGGAGTACACTATCATCATCGTAACCCACGCTATGCACCAGGCCGCCCGGGTGAGCGACAAAACCGCGTTTTTCCTCCTCGGGGATTTGGTAGAATACAACGACACCAAAACCGTATTCACCAACCCCCGAGACAGCCGAACCGAAGCCTATATTTCCGGCCGTTTCGGTTAGCCGTTGAAGGCGGATTACCGCTCGTCGAGGCTTCTTCACGGGGAGATTTCCTTGAAATACGGCGGGTCCCACCGTATACAAAGGGACCAAGCATACCGAAATCAAGAGAAAAAGGAGCGATATACGAAAATGTTTTTTTTTGAAGAAATGAATCGGTTACGCCACGATATATTGGCTATGGCCTCTCAGGTGGAAGAAGATTTGGGTAAGGCCATTACAGCCCTGAAAAACAACGACGATGAACTGGCCAAGGAAGTGAAAGCCGCGGACACGGTGGTAAACGCCATGCAGCTTAAAATTGAAGACCAGGCTGGGATCCTCATCGCTACCCAGCAGCCCGTAGCCCGGGATATGCGGGAACTGGTAAGTATCATCAAACTAGCGGGTAACCTGGAACGGATCGGGGATTACACGGTCCACACTGCCAAGGCAGCGCTCAAACTGTCCGGGGAACCAGCCTTTCGATCCTTGGAACGGCTTGAACGCATGGCCGCCACCGGAACCGAGATGCTCCGGGCATCCATCACCGCGTACTTGAACCAGGACGCCCAGGCAGCCCGGATTACGGCGGCCTTGGACGACCGCATAGACGCGGAGCACAAGGCCCTGACCGAGGAAACCTTGAGGCTTATGCATGACCATCCAGAACTGATAAAGAAAGCAGTCCGGCTTCTGCGGACCTCTGGTTTTCTGGAACGCCTGGGGGACCATATTACCAATATATGCGAAGGAATTATTTACATGGTAGAAAGTACCCACGAAGAACTCAACTAATGATGGAGGCAAGCGGGTATGGTATTTCCCGTATGGGCGAACTGTGGGGAGGTTCTATAACCTATTGAAAAGGGTTATATGAAAGAGTTCGTATAACCCGAGTCATGTACCATTGTGCTTGAATATTCTTGGAATGTATTGACGAAATAAAATAACTGTAATAATATGAATTACCAAGGAAAAGATAAATGAATAAAAAATTGGGTATGTATTCATCAATAATGACATTTGTGGCTGTTTTTTCATTTGCCTTTTGTATGCTATTGGGGTTAATTTTAAATAATGACGCTATAGGTAATAACGGAAGTTATTATTCCAGTATATTTATTGCTTTAGGTTTTGTTCCAATGATTTGTTCATATATCATTTTTCTCCAATGAAAAGAAATCTATCGCGTTAATTAGCTTATCATTTTCAATCACTAGTGTCCAAAATAGAAACAGATTTTACCATACGAACTCCTGCTGAACCGATGGAGTTGTCAATACTTTTGGAGGGGGTGAGGGGTTCACCAGCCATTCGAAAAGATTGATCCTTTGAAACAACATCGTTTTGATAACGGAAAATAAAATTGGTAAATGACGTCACCATATTTTTTGTTCGCACCTTCAGAAGATAGAACAACAGATACACTATGAGCCCTATCCAGATTTGGGTCATTACTGCATTTTTTCAGTTCCCCTAGAATCCTTTTATCTTCAGGTTTTGCTTTATCGCCTTGAAAAATAGTTCTATCTGCCAGCGCTCTTTGTACACCCCAGATACCGTTGACGCTGCCCATTTCATGTTATTAGTAAGCAGTGTTATCTTTTTGCCCGTATCAGGGTCCCCCACAATTATTTTCCTCAGCGTCTTTTCTTTTGCATACCCCGGAATGATGATTTCATAGTCGGATATAAGGTTCTTGCCGGTACTCTCATTCTTTTTAACCCGCCTGAACTTCGCATTCTTCTTTAAACGGGTCTCAAACCATACTTTTTGGCCCGTTAGCGAGGCAAAATAAGCGTAATCGGTATAGCCCCGGTCAAAAACCACCACCTCCTTCGCGGCAAAGGGAACCGAGCGTATCTTTTTGCAATCATGCTCCCTTGCGTTGGATTCCGCCGCAAAACTCGGTATCTTCCCCTGATGATCCCGTTTCACCGTCAGTTTTATCCCCCCTTTGTGTTCTCTGAAATCAGCCCATGGAAACAGTTTCAGGCAAAGGTCAATCGTCGTCGCGTCAACGCTGTACAGGGGGTTCTTGAATCTAAACCCGTGGCTTGCGCCCTTCTGTTGCGCCTTTTCCAGTGTCATCTCAAACAGGCTTTTATACAAGTCCGCGCTCCGATTGCTGTTTGCGTATGATAAGGTTGACCGCTTCACCTCCGTGTTTTCATCTATCCCCAAATGATAAAAACGGTTCCTTTGAGTGTTCATTCCGGTCTCTATGCTTCGCAGTCCATGCTGCCCCGATAGCTGCCCGAAAAGCATAGCCACAAACTGCGTTCAGCTTCGCAGCCCTTTCGATTTATACTCGGATTTATGCTCCCGAACCAATTTTTCAAAACGAGATCTCGAAACCAGGGCTAGCAAATGTCCCAAGATTGTGTTAAGCTTATTCATGCCTCAAACTCCTTTTTTAGGTGATTTGGTGTGGTAACTTCATCATTCTATACGAGGAGTTGAGATTTTTTCAATTACTTGTTTATTCCATTTTTGACACTAGTGAATTCAATTAATATAAAAGGGCACAAATTTCATGGTGAATGAAATTATACTATTTCCCCTAATTAACTTGACTAGTTTATTTATTTACACTTACATAAAGTATATTTTTTTATAACTCAAATCGACAACGATTTTTGCATATAATTCAGTTGAGTTTTTTATACTATCTGGAATAACAGTATACATATCAATATCGCTTTCTTCAGTTGGTGTTCCATACGCATAAGATCCAAACAGATATATACTTTGCGGGTACAAATTTAAGGATGGA
>JAIRLU010000006.1 GCA_031259215.1 Treponema sp.
GATGACGGCTTATTGGACTTGTTCGATAACCCGGTTGGTTATCGAACAAGTCTTGCAAAATGCTCCGCATTTTGCTGTTTTTTAAGCGGAAGTTGTTCAGAAACTGAGGTTTCTGAACAACTCTATTATAGCATACCCTCCTTCCCTATGAAAAAGTAAACGCCAATGCCCTGGGACTAAGGCCCAAGGAATTTTTTATACCCCATAGCCCCACCTTATGTACCCATGAAAGCTATAGATACCTTTTACCGGCGGACGTTTAGCCGGTACGTTCGAGGAAACCCCTGTAACCCCAGTTCCGGTACAAACCCTCGGCGATCTTGCCCCGGTACGCCTGGGCTTGAGTCGTACCCCGGGATGTTACATCCCGTATATATGGCTAAACTGATGGAGCAATTCCAGGGCTTTTCCCTTACAGGTGCCGCAACCAGTCCCTATCTTGGTGGCTTGTTGCAGGGCTTCCCAGGTACGAGCTCCCTTGTGAAAAGCCGTTTCAATGTCCTTATCGGTGATCCCCAGGCAATGGCAAATTTCCGTGGCCGCCTCATGCAGGAGTCCTGCCCTGCCGGTCTTAGTAAGATAGTCATCTATGGCAGAACGCAGGGCTTTATCCCCTAAGACCGAACAGTGGATCTTGTAATCCGGTAGGCCGCCGAGTTTTTCTACCAGGTCTTCAGGCCGAATGGTATACGCATCTTTAATATGCATACCCTTGACGGTTTCGGAAAGCATACTGGTGGATGCAATGGCACTGGCACAGCCATAGGTTTTCCACCGCACATCGGTGATGAGGTCATCCTCGATTTTAAGCAGCATCAGCATCTGATCGCCGCATTTAATATTTCCCGTTTGCCCTCGGGCATTGGCGGGAAAACTCGATTCATCCCCTAATAGCACATTCCGGGGATTAGTGAAATGATCCTTCACCGTATCTGAATATAACCAATCGGACATGGTCTTCTCCTCTCTCTTATATAGATTGGGAAACAAATCCCTTGTTTGAAGGGTACTTCCCTGGAGCCTTGCGCTCCCTTATGCTCTCGGTACCGTGAGTTCACCGAGCCGCTTCTCATAATAGAGTTGTTCGGAAACCTCAGTTTCCAAACAACTTCCGCTTAAAAAACGATAAAAAACATGGATTTTATTAAGAAATCCACGTTTTTTGGAGACTTGTTCGAGAACCAACCGGGTTCTCGAACAAGTCCAATGCTTCATGGAAAGCGGCGGGGAAGAACGTTTTCTACGCCCCATCTCCCAACAGGTTTCATAGGTCGAAATCGAACTCATACGGTGCAGACCGCACTACCCGAAGCGTTCTCTGCGGTGTCCCGGTACTGGAGGGTTGACATGGATCGCAGTCGCTCGATGATGGGCGGCACGGTTTCAATAATATAGGCAATATCCTCTGGGGTAATTCCCCAGCCCAAACTAAACCGTATCGAACCGTGGGCAAGCTCAGGCCCTGCGCCAATAGCCATGAGCACATGGGAAGGTTCGAGGCTGCCTGAAGCACAGGCGGAACCGGTGGAAGCCTCAATACCCATAATGTCCAGGGACAGGAGGATCGATTCTCCCTCTGCCCCAGGAAAGGACACATTCAGAGTATTAGGAAGCACATCCTGGGGATGACCGTTTATGGTAATATTCGGTACCTTTGCAAGCAGTCCATCTCGAAGCTGGGCTCGGAGGGCCCCTATTGCGCTACCGTAACGCTCCACTGCTCCCCGTGCAAAACTGGCAGCTTTCCCCAACCCGAGGATACCGATGTTGTTGTAGGTCCCCGCCCGGATACTGTCTTCCTGGTGACCTCCCCGGATCAGGGGAAAGAGCGGCGCTCCCTTTCGGGCATACAAGACTCCTACTCCCTTGGGACCGTAGATCTTATGAGCCGACAGGGTGAGGTAATCCACCCCCAGTTCACCCACGTGCACCGGTATCTTGCCCACTGCCTGCACTGCATCGGTGTGCATCCAGGCTCCGGCAGCTTTCACCAGCCCGGTAATTTCCCGGATATCCTGGATGGTCCCAATTTCGTTGTTGGCCATCATCACCGAAACAAACAAGGTCCTTTCGTTTAAGGCCGCTTTGAGGGTATCGAGCTGCACCTTTCCATACGGATCCACCGGAAGAAACCGTACGGTAAACCCCAAAGTTTGTAAGAAAGCCGCAGCCTGAAGGACACAAGGGTGCTCAATACTGGTAGTGATGATCTCGTTCCTGCCTTCGGATAGCAATCGACCATCAGGGCCTGAAGCGAGCTGTCGCATAGTTTGGAAAACTGTGTTATTTGATTCGGATCCTCCAGAGGTAAAGATGATGGTCTCCGGGGAAGCCCCCAGAAGCTCCCCTACCGCACGTCTTGCCTCTTCAACCCGGGCATGGGCCAGTCTTCCTGAGCGGTGCATACTCGATGCATTTCCGTAGATCTCCAAATCTTGGATCATCGCGGCCTTGACCTCTTCTTTGAGAGGGGTAGTCGCATTGTAATCAATATAAACTTGCCGTTTCACCATGATGCTCCTTTACATATTACTTACCAATATAGTAATATATATACTCAAATATAATACTAGGGACACCCTAGAATTCCTATAAATATACCATATAATCATTAGGTATTCTAATAATTATGATTTTTTTAGTCAATTACCTGCATCCCGGGTCTCTGCTCGGGTCCTGTACTCCCTGCCGGTCCCGGTCAGAGCGGCTCCATAGTCCTGCGGCTGTAGGGATGCTGCGCCGGTGTTTCTTGAAAGGTTATATCTTCTCTATCCTAGGGTCTACCACCAATACGCGTGAATTGAAGCATAGCCGTTCAAGGCTCTTTCTGTATCTCCGGTTCAAGAACAATGCATTAAAAAATACGCAAACCATCAAGGCTGTTTCAAAATCTCATGTTTTGAAACAGCACCCTGAGCTGTACAGGAAAAAGCGGATTTTAGACTGCTTTTTCGGAAGCCGGTTTTATCGTACCATAGGTTCGCGCCCGCACTAAGCTGAATTTTTAAACTGGTTCGTCCATTTTTTCCGCAATAAGCGTAAAAAGGACTAGTAATATTATTGAAAAGATAGTATTATTATAGAGAGTTCTATGATCTTTACTGTTATACTGTTTGGTTATAGACTATACAAAGAAATCTTGCAAGGAGTTTTATCTATGAAAAAATCGGCAGTCTTACTACCGGGAGATGTATTAAGAAATCTCTTGGATGAGTACCAAATCAACCCCACCCAATTAGCAGAAGACATTCAGATGAGTGTATCGGCGATCCGGCAGATAGTCAGCAACAAGGCAAAGATAAGTCTGCATATTGCCAAGCGTTTATCAAAATACTTCAATACCACCGTGCAGTACTGGATTGACTTACAGAATACCTTTGATCTGATCCAGTTAGATCAAGATTCGGAATTAGCCGATATCATAAAGCAGATACCCAGGGCTAAAAAACCCTCGATCAGGGCCGTTGCAAGCAAACCCGTTGCCAAACGGGATACTTCCAGAACTGCTACTGTAGAGAAACGGACCGAGAAAAAACCTCGGAAGCCCCGGTCAAAAAAAGCAAGAGATTCGGAACTGCAAGAAAGCGCCGCATGGGACGACGCGTAAAGTGCACCAGAGGATTCTTGGTGCCTGATCGGTTTCAACGGCCAGGACGAGAAGAGACGCCTCTAAGAATTCCTTTGGGTTTTTAGAGGCGTCTTCTTTAAATAGGCTATTGGACTTGTTCGATAACCTGGTTGGTTATCGAACAAGTCTTGCAAAATGCTCCGCATTTTGCTGTTTTTTATCGGAATTTGTTCAAAAACTGAAGTTTTTGAACAACTCTATTGAAGAACGGGTGGTAGTAAAAAAGTTAAAAAAAGAGCCCTATCCTGCTTTATCTGAGGGACCGGGATGCATCTTTATCTCTCAGAGAGTAGTAACAGGGCTTTTGAGGTTTTTCAAAATCGGACATGTAAAAAAGCCTCTTGAGTATTAGAAACGAGTAATCAGATGAGTTGGTAATCAATGATACATACAAAAACAGGGATCTTCCGCAAGCTTCAAACCAAAGGGCAGATCCTTTCCGGTACGGCTATTAAAGTCATTGCCCTCGTGCTTATGGTCATGGACCATCTGTACCAGATATTCTATGCCCAAGGGATCCCGGCCTGGTTTAATTGGCTTGGCCGTCCTGTGGCAACCCTGTTCATATTCCTCTGTGCCGAGGGCTTTTACTATACCCAGAGCAAAAAAAGGTATATGCTCCAACTGCTCTTGGGATTTCTCTTGATGTCGGGCATAGCTATGGGGCTTTCCCATTTCATGCCACTTGAGTCGGTGGTGCTCGTCAATAATATGTTTGGCACCCTCTTCATGAGTACCTTTTATATGCTGATGGTTGACCTGCTCCGTACCAGTATTACCGCCAAGAAAACAAGCAGGATCCTGCTTGTTTTGGGAGGGATGATCCTCCCTTGGATCATCGGTTTTGGGCTGCTGGTAATCATTTCAGAAAACCTCCTCACCTGGCCTTTGGCTATGATCCTGCTTTTTATCCCCAATCCTATCGTCGTCGAGGGCGGATTTGTTCTGGTTTTCATGGGGGTGTTGTTTTATATCCTGCGGAAATTCCGGCTCGCCCAAATGGGAGTCGTGTTGCTTATAAGCGTCTTTTCAGCCCTGACCACCAAGAATGCCCAGTGGCTCATGGTAAGCGCCATAGTACCTATGTGGTTATATAATGGACAGCGGGGACGAGGGGGCAAGTACTTTTTCTATATCTTTTATCCTGCCCATCTCGCTATCTTTTACATTATCGCCTGGTTTATACAGTGAGAGACTGGAATAGTAGTTTTAGGTAAAGCCATACTACCCTGGGGGTTATAAGAAGACTTTTCAAGGGATCTGGAGATGCTTTTAAGGCCTTCCGTATTATTTTTGGGGAGGCGATCGAGAAAGTATGCTAAAGGGGTAATGACAAGGGGACACAAAAAATACTATGGCATGATCCTAGCCGCCGGAGCAATTACGTACCCCTGCAGGTTTATCCGCGGCCATGAGATGACCTATCACCATGTGGTTCCTGGATAGGCAAGGTGGTTAAAATCATGGTCCTCCGGGGACCTAGTCTTGCTTAGACTAAAACCCCCTGTAATTCAAAAAACACGAACCCCACGAACCAGCACGAACGGAACAGGGCAACCTGCAGGTTTCTGGTTGTTTCATCTTGAGTCGTTTATTCAAAGGGTACGGTGAAGTCAGGTAAAATCACCCCGTTATCTCAGCACAAGTTCGTGCGGTTCGTGGGATGACCGGCCCATCCTTCAAGGGTTCTATCGGCTCTCAAAGGACGACCGGACCGGTTCGTATGGTTCGTGGTTCTTCTTACATAGGTGTGTAGTCTAGCCTACTAGGGCATCACTTGGGGATGCAAGGCCCCCAGTATTCCATCGAACTCATGTTACCTTAATATGCAATAGTTTGCTCGTTCCTCAGGGGGTCCGGCCTGTGTCAATACCACTGCCCTGGTCCTGAGAAACAGGTTTCTTCATATAGATGGGTTAAAGGGAAGCCTTTCTCTGGCAAAGGACAGCTCCCGGTTTTTGAAGGGTTAAAAGGAGGCCAAGTTAAGATCTAGGGATGAAGCTCAGCATGACCCGCCCCAAACGCACGGGTGCGGGTGTATTATGCCCGGTTCTTGGCTTCAAAGGCTTCATCAATTTCTAGGGTATCGGCCTTTTCTTGGGCCTCTAGGAGATCCTGGGTAATTTTAAGGATGGATTGCCGCATGTGAGGAGAGAGCTTACGGAATATATCCAGCAATTCCCCTTCACCGGGTACGGCTTGGTTGAACATGGGGCCCCTGCCCGTCCGCAGCCAGGTCTCGTTGACCTTAAAGGTAAGGCAGATGAGGTTGATGTTCTGGTCGGTGAGGGCGTTTCTTCCTGATTCAATGAGTGAAATAGCTGGATAGGTTAGTCCCAATTTTTCTGCGAATTTGCTTTTCGTAAGCTCCAGGGTTTCCCGAAGTTTAGTTAGACGGCTTTTCATATCGTATTCCATAGTTCGATGATACTGGGAATGTAAGGGAGTAACAATATTTCCATATTTTAATTACAAAATTACTTGACAGTGTTTTTTAATTATTGTATTATGTTATTAAATTATGTATATTGTTACAAACAAAAGCGAGTTGCAACAAGAGGAAACCGCCTTGGTGGAGGCCTTCAGGGAGTTACGGCCGGAAGCCCGGCATACCGTACTGGCTCAGGCTCAGGCTGCGCTGCATACAGAGGAAAGGACAGAGAGACCTGAGTGCCCTGAACAGGGGGCCCTCAAGCAGCCCGGCTCTCCGGCGGTGTAACTGGCTTTTGGTATGTTCAAGTATAGGAGTTACGAGGCATGGCTTTTCAGCATGAAGGGGTCCGTAACCGCAGACCTTTGGTCTGAGGATAACGAGGATTGATTATTTATAGATGCCTTTGATCTATATTTTCAGTTAAACGACATTGGACTTGTTCGATAACCCGGTTGGTTATCGAACAAGTCTCCAAAAAAATGTGGATTTCTTAATAAAATCCACATTTTTTATCGTTTTTTAAGCGGAAGTTGTTCGGAAACTGAGGTTTCCGAACAACTCTATTGTTGTTCCGACACGTTTTGCCGGCCCTGGGCCCGTTCCTGCGGAACAACGCTTCGTACGAACCGAGTTTTGAAATGGGCTCAGTATGTAAAGCGTTCTTCCAGATTAAAATCGGTATTTACCATAGGATCAAATAAACATGTCTTATAGGAGGAGCATAGAGTAATTCGAGAGGGCCTGGAAATTCCACTGAAAACCCTTATTGCCGATGGCCCGGAGTTCGATCGAGGGAGAGAAGACCTCGGTAACGTTAAAGTGAGCAGATAGTCACCCGAGGTGAATCGATCCCGATGGTGGTGGCCTAACGTTTTGTCCTTTCTAAGAACACGGTCGATAGTCGCGGGGTTTTGGCAAGTAACCGTTCCCTGATTTCAGGGGGTAAGGCCGGTCATGAGTCGATGAAATGTCTGTGCCGGTGTCAGTAAAAGAACCATGAGTTTCCCTATAGTATCCCTACTGAGGCCGCTTTCCCTTGACCGGTTTCAGTTTTATCGATTTTTTGCCTTGAAGGGGGGGGTCTGTTTAATGAATCCATGCGCGGTATTGACAAAATACTATGAATCAGGGATAATTGACTCGTAATATTGTCGAGGTCCTCATAATGAACCCTAAGGATTGTTTCAGAATCAACAGTTTTGAGAGGCCCCCTTGACAAGAGGAGATCATTCAATGAAAATAGGTAAAAAACTTATTATGATGATAGTCATCTTGAACATTGTAGGAACTGCTGTGTTAACCGGGACTATCCTCACCCTAGCGCAAAAGCATATCCGTAGCCTTATTGACCATGAAATTACCAATCTGGCCCGTGAGCATGCCATGTCCATCAAAGCATGGCTTGAATTGTACATGGACGCGACTCGGACCGTTGGACAAATCATGACAACATACGAAGCCCTAGAACCTGCGGCACGACGGCCCTTCTTTAACCTGATACTCCGTTCCTTGGCTGAGGAGAATCCTGAAATTATCGCCTCAGGAAGCTGCTGGGAACCTAATGCTCTGGATGGATTGGATGCGGAATTCGTCAATACCCCAGGAACCGACCATACCGGTCGGTTTATCCCCTATTGGGTCCGCAATGGCTCAACCATACACTTGAAAGCCCAGCTCGGCTATGACAAGCCCGGGGAGGGGAGTTTCTACCTGATCCCGAAACAAACCGGCAAGGAGACCATCATCGAACCCTATACCTATATGATCAACGGTAAAGAGGTCTTGATGACCACCTTGGTTATGCCTATTAACCAAGGCGGCCGCTTTGTGGGAATGGCGAATATTGATATTGATGTGGGCATTATTCAAAAGCGGGTAGAAAAAATAAAACCCTATGAAGGCGCCGTCGCGATGGTGTACAGCCACGGGGGCCTGGTGAGCGGCCATTTTGATTCCCAACGGATCGGAAAACTCATGGCGAATACCGAACAGGATGTGGCAGGTCCCTATCTGAACGACCTTATGAAGGCCATACAAGGGGGAGCGCAATTTACTTTTACCAACCACGTCTCGAATCTCAATGAAACCATGTTTTTTGTCTGCGTTCCCTTTATAATAGGAAATTCCTCCACCCCCTGGTCTCTTATGCTGGGCATCCCACAGGGGGCTATAACCGCCCCAATCTACCGGATGCTCCTCATCGGTACCATTATTGCCGTGCTTATGCTCCTTCTCATGTCCGTAGGGGCTTTCGTCATGTCTCAGTCCATTAGTAAGCCCCTCAACCAGATGGTATTGGTCTTGGATGACATTGGAGAGGGGGATCTAACCAAGCGGCTTGAAGCTAAGAGTAAGGACGAAATTGGAGATATGACCCAGTCCTTTAACCATACCTTAAATAAGATAGGGAACCTTATCAGGATAATCCGGCAAAAGGCCCAATCCCTCTCCCAAACCGGCTCAGATCTCTCCCTGAATATGAATACCACCGCAGCGGCGATCAATGAAATTACCGCTCATATCCAGGGTTTAAAAAAACAGGTTACCCATCAGAGCGACAAGGTTACGGACACGAGCCATGCTATGGAAAAAATAAGCACCCATATTGTCGGCCTCAATGGGCAGATCGAGCAACAGGCGGAAAGCGTCTCCCAATCCTCATCGGCCATCGAAGAAATGTTGGCCAATATCCAGTCTGTTACCAATACCTTAGTCAAAAACGCGGATAATGTCCAAGCCTTGGCAGAGGCGTCCGGGGTAGGCCGGGCGGGTCTTGAGGAAGTAGCCGGGGATATTCAGGGCATAGCCCGAGATTCCGAGGGGCTTTTGGAGATCAACGAAGTGATGGAGAATATCGCAAGCCAGACGAATCTCCTCTCCATGAATGCTGCTATCGAAGCGGCTCACGCAGGAGAAGCGGGAAAGGGGTTTGCGGTGGTGGCCGATGAGATTCGCAAACTGGCCGAATCTTCCGGAGAACAGTCCAAGACCATCAGCGGGGTATTAAAAAAAATAAAAGAGTCCATTGATAAGATCACCCGATCCACCAACCAAGT
The DNA here is from genome assembly GCA_031259215.1 of Treponema sp. GTDB lineage: Bacteria > Spirochaetota > Spirochaetia > Treponematales > Breznakiellaceae > JAIRLU01. The sequence goes on from JAIRLU010000006.1 coordinate 9,119, forward strand.
GCTGAATAAATTTGAGGCTATCGACAGAGGGATAAAAACCGTGGCCGAACAGGAAGAAAATATTCGGAGCGCTATGGAAGAACAGGGCGTGGGAAGCAAGCAGATCCTTGATGCGGTGAGTCACCTTAACGACATAACCAGCGATGTTAAACAGAGTTCTAACGTTATGAACACCAGTAGCAAAGAGGTTATCGCCACCAGTCAAACCCTGGAATCCATCAGCCGGGAGATAAGCTACGGGATGCAGGAAATAGCTTCTGGTGCGGATCAGATCAACACTGTGGTAAACCAGGTGAATGAAATCAGCGGTCAAAATAAGAAGGACATTGATGAACTGATCCAGGAGGTCAATAAATTCCATGTGGATTAACTAGAGTTGTTCGGAAACCTCAGTTTCCGAACAACTCTATTGGTTTCGAATATATGTTCTCTTCATGTAAAAAAAACCACTATTCTATTAAAAAGCCCTGAGTAAAATTTACCCATATATGAGTAAATTTTTCACATTAAGTATGTTATTGATAAACAAATGCAGGTAAAAAATTGTTTATTTACTTGGTATAAAATTTGCTTTATATATGGCAACTATCCTTTTTAAGGGGTTTGACATGAAAAGAAATGGGTGTCTCTTTTGGGGAGGCATTTTACTATGGATCGCGGCAATAGTATGGACGGGTTGTACAGATCCGGCTATTGATACGCCTCTCCCTGACAATTCTGATGCCTCGGAACAGACGGAAGATGACACCCCACAGGGTAACAGTCCAGCATCGGTTATCAGCGCCGACCCGGGCGATACGGCGGATGCCCCGCTTGTTCCCAATTCCAAAGATATAGGCGCGCTGGGCCTCGCCGGTCCGGTAGTTATTGTATTTAACGGAGATTCCGTGCCAACGGTAACAGCAGGTGCAAGCGCTGAGGTAAGCGTGAACGCCAATCATGTAACTGTAACGCTTACGGCAGCGGACGCGAATATCGTGGCCCAAGGGACATGCGCAGACGGTTCGATCACCTTTACCGGTAATTATACGTTTAACCTATATCTCAACGGCTTGGAACTTGCCAGCGCGTCAGGAACCGCCATTAACAACGACGGCTCGAAAACAATGAACGTCACCCTTGTTGAAGGGACATCGAACCGGCTGATTGACGGGGCAGGAGGCAGCCAGAAGGCGGCTTTTTACAGCAAAGGCGATTTTACCATCGGCGGAAGCGGTTCGCTTGAGGCGCGGGGAAAAACAGCCCACGCAATCGCCGCCAAGGGCGCGTTTGCCCAAACCGGCGGAACGATTTGGGCGAAAGAAGCCGTGAAGGACGGCGTCAACGCAGGAACAGTAAGCGTTTCAGGCGGCGCTTTTACATCCCGGACCACCGGCGACGGCATTCAAGGGGATGACAGCGTTACTATCACGGGAGGAACTTTCGACATCATTACTACCGATGACGATGTAAAGGCCCACGGCGTAAAAAGTGACGGGGACATCATTGTTGGAACAGGCGGCGGCGCAGCTTCTCCCCACATGACCATCACCGTGTATGGCAATGGATCCAAAGCATTGAGCGCCGACGGCAATATCACCATACATTCCGGCGTGTTCACCCTGAACACCGCAGGCAATGGCTACTGGGACGACACAAGCGACGAAGCGGACAAGACAAGCGCCTGCGCGGGGATCAAGTGTGACGGCGATCTCCTGATAAACGGAGGGCCCTTTACTCTTTTGAGCGCCGGCACAGGAGGCAAGGGAATCAGCGTTGACGGCGATATCACCATCAATGGCGGGACCTTTGACATTGCCACATCCGGCAAAACATATGCCTACAGCGCGCTCTATGACACAAAATCAAAGGCAATCAAAAGCGACAAGAACCTGACCATCAACAACGGAACTATTGTCATCAAAACTTCCACCGACGGGGCCGAAGGGCTGGAATGTGAATACGATCTTACCATCAACGGCGGCGTTATAGAAATAAACAGCTACGATGACGCGATAAACGCATCGGGAGGCGATGACGGAAAAAGCGGCAGAATCGTTATCACCGGAGGCAGCATATTCTG
>JAIRLU010000050.1 GCA_031259215.1 Treponema sp.
GACTTGTTCGAGAACCCGGTTGGTTCTCGAACAAGTCTCCAAAAAACGTGGATTTCTTAATAAAATCCACGTTTTTTAAGCGGAAGTTGTTCGGAAACTGAGGTTTCCGAACAACTCTAATATAAGAAAATATGTTTCTCAAGATACCATGCAGGTCAAGCGGTAAATCCTTATTATATAAAGAGATATACTCTTAAACGCCGATACCCTGGCGCTGTCCTTGAGTTAGGGGGAAAAAAGCGGTATGTTGTGGTATATTAATACGTATCTACCAATGGAGGGTCCCATGATAATCAGCCGTATTATGACCAAGAATCCGATCTTTGTGCATCCTGATATTTCGGTGTACGATGCCCGGTCCCTGATGGATAAGGAAAAAATAGGCCGTTTGCCGGTGCTCGATAAGAACCATAAGCTTGTCGGCATCGTAACCCGGAAGGACGCGCTCAAGGCCGGGCCTTCCTTAGCCACGAGCCTGGATATATATGAGATAAGCTATCTCCTTTCCAAGCTCAAGGTCGAAAAAATCATGGTAAAGCAGGTCATCACCGTGGCGGAAAACGAGGTGGTGGAGGAAGCTGCTCGAATTATGATGGATAAGGCCATTAGCTGCCTTCCGGTGATGCGGGGACCGCTCCTCGTGGGCATTATCACCGGGACCGATCTCCTGCAGGTATTTATCAATGCCTTCGGCGCTCGTCATCCAGGGGTACGGATTACCCTATCTATGACCGAACGGCCGGGCCAGTTGGCGAAATTGGCCGGAGCCATTGCAGAAAGAGGGGGCAACATCGTGTCTTTTGTTTCCGCTGAAGGGGATAACCTCTCCTACCGGAGGGGAACCTGCAAAATATCCGGTATAAGCCCCGCTGATATAGAAGCTATCATCCAAACCATTCCGGAAACGGAATTGGAAGATATCCGGGAACTCTAAAGCCCTGGCTGTTCCTGCCTATATCTATACGATCCTTTTTACCTAGGGGCATACTTTAGAAAAGGGTAGCCTAAAGAATTGTTTTTTTTAACCGATTAATTTAGTAAGTATAAGGAGATTGAGGTGGCCCCATTCGGAAAACCACGGGTTCTTAGCAAGATAATCGTGCTCTTACTGCTCATTTTGGTCCTTGCGGGAGGAGGATTCGTGTGGTTTGATTATCTCAATGTGATCGATGCTAAGACCCTTTTATCCCCGCTCTATCGTTTCATGGGCAGGGAAGGCCGTAAGAGCAGCGGGCCCCTTGCGGATGATGAGGTGGTTTCCCTGGACGCGGAACGGCTTGCCATACGACTGGAAGCCTTGGAACTGCGTAGCCTGGAACTGGAAAAACAGGAACAGGATATCCAGAGCCGACGGGGTGAAATAGAACAAATGGCCCAGGCATTGGAAGAGCGGCAGAAAGCCCTAGATGAACGGGAAACGTCTTTCAATGCCTTGATGCAAGCCGCGGAAACTAAGAGTAGCAATGTGGAACAGGTCGCCCGGTACTTGACCGGTATGCCGCCCCAACAAGCGGTGGGTATCATTACCGAGATGGAAGATCAGGATGCTATCGACGTGTTCAGGAAAGCCGAAGAATTGGCCCAGGCCGAAGGAACTGCATCAATTGTCTCGTATTGGATGTCCCTCTTGCCCGCCGAACGAGCTGCCGAGTTACAGCGGAAGATGGTGGGGAGGCCTGCTACCCTCAACTGAGGATCTTACCGGTTTTTTCGATAAGGATTCGGTTCCAGGTAAGGGGAAAGCATGCAGGATTGTCGTGAGTCAGTTGCAACGTTTGGGTTAGTCGGGACAACCTAGGGTCTTCTGGAAGGGATTTCTGAAAAAGCGGCCTCATATCTGCTTTTTCTCTTAAACTAAGGGGGGTGTTTCAAACTGTGACCGGTTGAAACAGCCTCGGCACCAATGGACTTGTTCGAGAACCCGGTTGGTTCTTGAACAAGTCTCCCAAAAACGTGGATTTCTTAATAAAATCCACGTTTTTTATCGTTTTTTAAGCGGAAGTTGTTCGGAAACTGAGGTTTCCGAACAACTCAATATAAAAATGGTTGAAGTTTGGTAAGCTCCAGGCATAGTATGAGGAGGCTGGGTGATGATGCACGTATCTCCCCGGATGCACAGTTCGGATGGGTCCCTTGAGGGAATGAGCGGGATGAATGAGCGAGGAGAAGCCCAATCGCTTAGTTCTAAGCAGGGTCAGGGAAAGTCCGGTAAACAGGACAAGTTTTTTGCTCGACTCCTTGAAGGGCTGGTCAAGAAGAGCCCCACGGGAACCGGCCCTCGGTTGAGTATTCTGGGGGACGGCCAGCAGTCGGAAAAAGCCCTATCCGGTGATGAACGCACGGGAAATGCCGCGAAGAAAAATCAGCAAAAAAAGGTCCCCCTATCCGGTGGAGAAGCCCTGGAACGGGGAAGGTCTCGTTCTGGGGAAGAGGCACAGGACTTGCGCAGGAGTGGCGGGACTAACCGGGATCCGGGAGGGTCTTTTGCGCTCTTGGTTGTTCAGGAAGGACCCCATCCTAACCAGGCAGGCTCCCAGGTACGGCTTCAGAAAAAAGACGGTACCCCTTCGTTGCGCCATCAAGCGGGTAAGCCCCACCTTTCTTCAGGCCCAGGTTCCGGGACTGAAACCGGATCCGGGAATCCGCATGTGCAGACCGAAACAATGGTTCAGGACGCCGGTTCCTCGGGGAGTATCTCCAAGCTCAAGGTGAATAATCGGAATGCCCAGGATAGTACTGGTGCTGAAAAAGCAGGTTCTTCCAAGGCAGGGCTCTTTCGGACAGGTCGGTCCACGGATGAGCACCTGCAGCGCGCGCTGAATCCTCGACAGGGGCTGGAGGTCGGTGAAGAACCTCCCCGGAAGGGCCTCAAACGAGATGGGGATATGAAGACCCGGGATAAACGCCGGGATCGGATGGACCTTCGGGATCTCCGTTCCCGGGATGGGGCGGAGCCTGTTTCAGGGTCTCTGGTTCCTGGGGATACAAAATCAGCAGTAGAAACCAAAACCCTAGAACTCACCGTGGACCTCCATACCGATACCCCAGATCGGGAAGCCCTGCCGGGTCCGCAAGAGACCTCCCTCACCGGCAGTTTTGAGGATCTCCTCGCCCGGGAGCTCTCTCAAACGCTCAACGGGGATATTGTCCGGCACGCCCAAGTGTTGCTGCGGGATGGGGGTGAAGGGACCATACGGCTTGCCCTCAGACCGGAATCACTGGGAAATGTAAAGATACACCTTGAATTAGCCGAAAAGAAGATAACAGGGCACATCATCGTAGAAAGCAGTGAAGCGCTTCGAGCATTTGAGCGGGAAATACATTCCTTGGAACAGGCCTTTAAGGATTCAGGCTTTGGAGAGACCCGCTTGGATACGGCCTTGGCCTCTGGGAGGGACGGGCAGGGAGGAAACCCCCAGCAGAGAGATGCTGAATCAGGGCCGTTCTTTTCAGAACGCCTGGCCCTGTCTACCTATGACACCGCCTCGGGAAGGAACGGGGAAAGGGAATTAGGCTTCATAGCAGCCGGGAACGGCGGTGTATCGGGCCATATTCCGATAGATATGCTGGTATAAAGGGAGGATGCATTATATGGAACTGCAAGCCACATTGAGTTCACAAGAGCAGGCAGAACTTACCCAATGGGTAAAAGAACACAACAGCAAGATAAACCAAGGGAAGAATCTGCAACAGAATCTGGGGAAAGATGATTTTCTTAAAATACTGATCACCCAGCTCTCCTATCAGGACCCCACGGCTCCGATGGAAGATAAGGAATTTATCGCCCAGATGGCCCAGTTTTCCACCCTGGATCAGATGACCAGCATGGCCACGGATTTTTCCCGGCTTGCGGCGCTTGTTGCAGGGAGTGAAGCTACCGGTGCTCTGGGGAAATCCGTGGAAATAGTCCAAGGGGATTCGGTTATCCAGGGTACGGTCAAGGCGGTAACCCGGGGAGATAACCCTGAAGTGTTGGTACAGGGTTCCTATTATTCCTGGAACCAGGTTACTAAGGTATTTGAGGAATAGACTGAACAGCCTTTAAGCTAGGAGTATATACGATATGATGCGATCATTGTTTGCCGGCGTATCAGGCCTGCAGAATCATCAAACTCGAATGGATGTCGTTGGTAATAACATTGCCAATATCAATACGGTGGGTTTCAAAAAGGGCCGGGTTAATTTTCAGGACCTGCTCTATCAGCAGCTTCAAGGGGCTTCCCGGCCTACGACCGAACTCGGGGGGGTAAACCCGAAAGAAGTGGGCCTGGGGATGTCCGTGGCGTCTATTGATACGATCCATACCCAAGGGGCTTTTCAATCTACCGGGGTTGGGACGGATCTGACGATTAATGGCACCGGTTTTTTTGTCCTAAAGGAAGGAGCCAGTTCCTATTATACCCGGGCAGGGGCCTTTACGGTAGATCAAGCAGGAACCTTGGTGAATCCTGCCAACGGGATGAAGGTCCAGGGCTGGATGGCTCAAGACGTACAAGGGGTGCAGACCCTGGATGTTTCCCGGGATGTGGAAGACCTGATCATACCGGTAGGTTCCAAAGATCCGGCCCGGGCCACCACCATGGTCAACTTCGCCTGTAACCTGGATAAACGGATCCCTGAAATCCCTGAAGGGGCCACGGCTCTGGAAGTTCAGCGGGGAACTTGGAACACCACCATCAAGATCTACGATACCTTTGGGGAGGAGCATAGCCTGCAGGTAGAGTTTACCCGGGTGCCGGGTACGGCCAATAGCTGGAACGCCGCGGTAACGGTGGATCCGGAAGCCGAGGTGGCTACCAATACGGCTATCGGGCTTGGTGAAGCGGCCCCGGCAGCAGGGGACGGCGCGGCCTTTACGGTGAATTTCTCTAATAACGGAACCCTTCTCAGTGCGGTAGATGGAGCAGGGAATGAATCCGGCGGAGCAGGTAACGTGATCATGAACGTAGCCTTTGATGTACAGAACACGGATCCTGATGCGGATGGGGCCCAGGTGCGTCAAGAATTTGCCCTGAACCTGGGTACGGTGGGGGGCTTTGTCAATTCCATTACCCAGTACGCGGAAGAGAGTTCCTCCAAGGCGGTGATGCAGGACGGATATACCATGGGCTACCTGGACAATTTCAAGATCGATGCCAGCGGGATCATTACCGGGGTCTATTCCAATGGCTCCAACCGGACTATCGGCCAGATTGCCTTGGCCAGTTTCACCAATCAGGGAGGGCTGGAAAAGGCCGGGGAAAACCTCTATGTGGTTTCTACCAACTCAGGAGCGGCTAACATTGGCCCTTCGGGCATCGCGGGCAAAGGGGGCATCAAGTCCGGCGTCTTGGAAATGTCCAACGTGGATATGGCAGAACAGTTTACCGACATGATCGTTACCCAGCGGGGTTTTCAGGCCAACTCCCGGACCATCCAGACTGCGGATCAGCTCCTGCAAGAACTCTTGACCCTCAAGCGATAACGAGTACCGTGAGATGATCAAAGTAACCCGGCTTGACGGAACAGAGTACTATATCAACCCGCATCAAATCGAATCCATGGAACTGAGACCGGATACCACGATTTTAATGTTATCCGGGAAGTACTTAGTGGTGCGGGAGAACGCCGCGGTCGTTATAGAGCGCATCGTTGCATACCGCCGGCAGATTGGCGCCTTTAAAAACGAGGAGTAAGTACCTTATATGAATCTTTCGACCATAATTGGAATCTTTGGTTGTTTTAGTATGGTGATTATGGCTATTTTTACCTCTGGGGGCACCATCCTACTGTACCTGGATCTTCCTTCGTTCTTTATGACCGTCATTGGTTCGTATCTTGCGCTTTTTATTTTTTGTTCTGTACCGGAAACCCTGGGGGTTTTCGGTACCTTGGGACTTTGTATGAAGATCCCGACGTTTAATGAAGAGGGAATCATCACCAAGTTGCTGGCCTTTTCCGATAAGGCCCGACGGGAAGGGCTCTTGGCCCTAGAAGAAGAATTGGAAGACCTGGACGATGAGTTTTTGAAGAAAGGGATGCGCCTGGTGGTAGACGGTACTGATGGGGCGATCATTCGGGAACTCCTTGAGAATGAGCTAAGCCAAATCCAGGAGCGGCATAGCGGTAAAATCGCCGTGGTAAATATGTGGGGTACCTTGGCCCCAGGACTGGGGATGATAGGAACCGTCGTCGGCCTTATCGCCATGTTGAGGAACCTGGAAGATAAAAGCGCCTTAGGGCCTAACATGGCGGTGGCCCTGATGACTACCCTCTATGGAGCGCTGATTGCCAACATACTCATGATCCCTATGTCCGGGAAACTAAAAACCCGGGATGCTATGGAAACTAAACTCAAGGAAATGGAAATTGAGGGGATCCTTTCGATTCAGGCTGGGGAAAATACCCGGGTTTTGGCTACGAAGCTCCTTTCTTATCTTACCCCTATAGCCCGGAAAAAAGTGGAACAAGAAGTGCTGAGGGATTAGGGCGGTTTGTTTCCAGCGGGAAGAGGGAATAAGGGTACAGAAAGAAGGATACGGTATGGCACGGAAAAAGAGAGAAGATGAAGGAGTAAAAGGGGACTGGATTGTAACCTATTCTGATATGGTTACCCTGTTACTCTGTTTTTTTGTTGCTCTTTTTGATGCGAGTGAAGTTGATCCAGGGCAAATGTCCGCGTTGCTTTCTGCCTTGTCCAATATAGGGATGGGGAATGCAACCGGGGGAATGACCTTATCCGAGGGCAAAAGTGTAGAATTGGGGAATACCATTAATACCTTACCTTCGATGGAGCGCGGCCGGGTTTTAGGCCAGGCCCTGCGGCGGGCCATGAGCCTTTTCAGCCCGGAGGTGAAGTCCAATAAGGTTCGTATCACCCATGATGAACGGGGGATCGTGATCAACCTGGCATCGGACGCTTTTTTTGCCCCTGCCAGCGCTCGAATCAACATAGAAGAAACCCGGGATATCCTGATCCGGTTGGCAGGGCTTTTGAATGCCGAGGAACTACAGGGTAGGAAATTTAGGATTGAAGGGCATACTGATGCAGTCCCTGTAGACCCGGATGGCCCCTGGGAATCGAATTGGGAGCTTTCCACTGCCCGATCTATCGCGGTATTGCATTATTTGACGGATCTCGGGGTGGAGGAAAAGCGCTTTCAGGTGGCAGGATTTGCCGATACCATGCCGATAAGTAAAAATGATACCCCTGAAGGCCGGGCCTATAATCGGCGGGTGGATATCATTATATTGGATGATGGGCACTTATAATCCTATGGATATACAGGGTTATTTGCAGATAAAGAGACTTTTTCAAAACCCAGGGATTTTTGAAAAAGGTTCTAGAGCTCGTTTCAAAATCGGTGAGGGGGAAATTTCGTTTCCGATGAAAGGGGTTCCTGAAAAAACGGCCTAAAGTCCGTTTTTTTCCTTATGCTACGGTTGCTGTTTCAAGATTTGACATTCTGAAACAGCCTCTCTAGAGTAAAAATATAACGTGGAGGTAACAGGGCATGTCTGATGCACAAGCAACTGAGAATCAAGAAGAAGGCTCTCCAGAGGGAGAGGTATCCTCTAAGAAAAAAGCTGCCGGCTTAATCGCTTTTTTGCCCCATTTGCTTAAATTTGTAGCGATTGGCCTAGGAGCGTTGATACTGATCGTAACGGTGGTCGTGATTACCTATAATATTCTCAATAAGGGAGGCAGATCTCAGACCGCAGTTCCGGAAAATTCCCCGTATATTGGGAGTAGGCCCCAGTATTCTATGTTCAGCGCTATCGGCATGATCCGGACCCGGACGAAGGATCCGACTCCCTATGCAGTGGTGGTAGACATGATTATCGGGTATGATTTAAATAATGCTCAGGCTGCAACCGAATTGACCGGACGGTTGTATGAATTGCGGGATTTTGTACGGAGTTATTTCGGTAGTAAATATGTGGAAGAACTACAACCTGAAAATGAGGCCCGATTAAAACAGGAGATTATAGAGCTCCTCAATACCCGGGTGCTTAACACCGCAAAAGTACGGACCATCTTGTTTAACCAGCTTGATGCAATGGAAATGTAGGTGTAGGGTTGGAATGAACGTGATGGTCTTGGGACTGGGGTTTCATGGACGTTTTGAACGGTTCAGGGCCTGAGATGATTTTGGGGTAGAGCGGTACCTAAAAGGGCGAAGTGCACCAAATTTCCGAGGATAGATACGAGTCCGTGTGGTCCAGGGAGAAAAGCGTAACCCTGTAGTATGATGGGTTCATTAAGATAATCGAATGTGGGTAACTTGGGTACCATTCGATTGCATTTTCATAATAGATGGTTTAGGATACGGGTATGACTGAAGTTCTTTCTCAAAATGAAATAGATCAGTTGTTAAGCGCTATTAATGCCGGAGATACGGAGACCGAAGATTTCAAGCCGGCGGCAGATATCCGTAAAATAAAGATCTATGATTTTAAGCGGCCTGATAAATTCTCCAAAGAACAGATCCGAACCGTTTCGATTATGCATGAAACCTTTGCGCGGCTCACCACGACCGCTCTTTCGGCGAATCTGCGGAGTATGGTCCACGTCCATGTGGCCTCGGTGGATCAGCTCACCTATGAAGAATTTATCCGGTCTATTCCGACTCCCACGACCCTGGCAATTATCAATATGGATCCCTTAAAAGGGAACGCCATTTTGGAAATTGATCCGGCCATCACCTTTTCTATTATTGACCGTCTCTTTGGCGGTACGGGGGAGGGTACCAAGATCCAGCACGAGCTTACTGATATTGAGACCTCGGTCATGGAAGGGATTATCGTCCGGATCTTGGGAAATATGCGGGAGGCCTGGACCACGGTAATAGACCTGCGGCCTCGACTCGGCCAGATCGACACTAACCCTCAGTTTGCCCAGATTGTACCTCCTACGGAAATGGTGGTCCTGGTTACCCTGGAGACCAAGGTGGGAGAGGTAGAGGGTATGATGAATTTCTGTATCCCCTATCTGACCATTGAACCGATAATTGGTAAACTTTCGGCTCAGTTCTGGTATTCCTCAGTACGCCGAGGGACCACCACAGAAAATTTGAATATACTCAAGGAAAAGTTAGCAAGTGTCGATGTTAATGTAGTAGCTGAAATAGGGACGATTCAGATAGCGGTACGGGATGTATTGGATCTCCGGGCAGGGGATGTGATCTGCTTATATAATACGAAAGTGGGAGATCCTTATTCCCTTAATATCGGCAACAAAAAGAAATTTCTCTGTCGGCCGGGGATTATTGGAAAAAAAATGGCGGTCCAGGTTATTAAAAAAATTGCAGAAATAAAACAAGAAGATTTTATAGAGATTGCATCTGATGGGGAGGAAACGCTATGAGTGACGGTACACTTTCGCAAGCTGAACTTGATGCACTATTGGCTGGAACAGGAGAGAGTCCTGTAGCAGTTGCAGGAGGTAACGACCATGAACGGCAGCTTTTGCAAGATTTTCTCGTTTCCTCAGCGGATAGCCTGAGTGCTAATTTTTCACAATTAACCGCTACCGAAGTTTCGCTCAAAGGGCCGGAGGTATCCTTCACCAATCAGGATGCTTTGCTTGAACAGCTTCCCGATATGGTTACCATGGTTAAAGCGGATTTTAATGCTGGTTTTCCGGGTGAACACCTGTTTATGATGGGAGAGGCCACGGCCAAGGCTATTGCTGCCCGTATGACCCAGGAAGAGGATATTCAGATGGACGCTATGGCCCTTTCGGTCATTGGGGAGCTGGTGTCCAACCTGGTGGGAACCCAAATTACCGCCCTGACCAAACAGACCGGTAATAAGTCCATTGCCTCGGTTTCTCCTGAGGCAAGTAATGTGCCTAAAGCGGTAGTTGCGTTACCAGGAGGTGATTTTTCCGCTGCTCTCTATCAACTTGATCTCGGAGATGGAAATACGCAACAGTTCTGGGAAATATACAGTTCTAGGGTATCGGAGAGTATTGCTCGTTCCTTGGATAAGGATACCGTTTCGACTGCTGGATCTTCGCCGCCTCCGAGGAACAGTACTATGTCTGCTAGAGGAGGAGGTATGTCAGGTATAGGTAATAGTGGAATGACAGGGCAGCCGGCACAGGTACAATCAGTACAGTTTCCTGGCCTTACCCCTCATCCAATGGCTCAAGAGCAGGGAAATATCGGTCTTATCATGGATGTTTTCATGGAAATGACCGTGGAATTGGGTCGTACCAAGAAACTTATCAAGGAAATTTTGGGAATGGGGGAAGGTACTATCATTGAGTTGGATAAACTTGCTGGTGAACCGGTGGATATTTTAGTGAATCATAAACTTATCGCGAAAGGTGAAGTGGTAGTTATTGATGAAAATTTTGGTGTTCGGGTTACCGAAATTGTTTCTCCTATGGAACGTATGCAGGATTGAGCTGGTTTGAAACAGGGCGGCTTTGTTTCATCAAGCGGCGGCAGTCCTGCCCTAGTGATGGGTACAGGAAATGTACTTTTTCCATGGGGGGTAGCTGTGGAGCGGGGGTAGGTGTTTGTTATGAGATAATATGAGTACGGTATTCACCTCGCAAACCGGTATGTAGGCTGGAGCATAGTTTTTTGTAGTTCAGTTATTGTGGAGGGGAAAAAACTGGGATCCTTTCGTATAATCATCGTCATCATGGTACTTATCAGTAGTCTCGGGACAGGGAGTACTGAATTATCCGCACAAACTTCGGACACCCCCTCGGGAACAGGGGAACAGACCGATCCGCAAGGGGTTTCGGTTCGTTCGGGAGAGCAGGCAATCCCCTTAGGAGCCGCCCCCGCAGTGGATATCCCTTCTAATCAAGGGGCGGTTTCTTTTTTTATGATCCTTCGGATGATCCTGGTGCTTGCTTTGGCGGCGGGGGCGATTTATGGGGTGGTGTTTTTTCTAAAACGGATTTCCCGTCCTCCTGATCAGAAAGATCCCTATCTCAAGGTATTAGCAGGGGTCCATCTCGGGTCCAATCGCTTTGTTCATGCGGTATCTCTGGGTTCTCAAGCCTGGCTTGTAGGAGCTAGTGAGGGGGGGGTCTCCCTCATAGCGGAGATAGCCGATAGGGAAACCATAGATGCCATGCTTCTGGATGCGTCCCGGAAGCACGCCGAACCTGGGGAAGGGAAATTGCTTGATTTTTCACAACTGCTTCGTCGTTTGGGAGGAGAAGCAGGGTTGGACCCTCAAACCAAACTCAAGGCAGAAAATGTCCGTAAACGGCGGGAACGCTTGAGGGGGCTCTAGGTGTATCGGGGTAAGGTCGTGGTAGGGTGTTTAGGTCTCTTGTGTATCCTGGGGATGGTGAGGGCACCTACGGTACATGCCCAAACGTTTCCAGATATGGGGACTTCGGGAACCGTAAGTATCCCGGCTCCTCCTACAAATCCGGTGATTCCCTTCATTGATCTCTCGATCCGGAGCCCTGAAACCGGGCAGGAAGTGGCCTTTTCGCTCCAACTGCTCCTGCTTATTACGGTTCTTTCCCTGGCTCCCAGCATCATCATCCTGATGACCAGTTTCCTGCGGATTTCTATAGTCTTGGATTTTATCAAACGGGCCTTATCACTCCAACAGGTTCCTCCGAATCAGGTAATCTTGGGGATATCCCTGTTTTTAACGATTTTCATCATGTGGCCCACCTTTGAAACCATCTACGAGGACGCGGTGCAGCCCCTGGCAGGGGGAACCATTTCAGTGGAGCAAGCCTATCGAGCCGCTGAAGGGCCGCTGCGGCTCTTTATGTACAATCAAATGCGGAATCATCCCGATAATATCAGACTGTTCATGGCCATGCGGGGTCTAGAACGGCCGGAAACCTTGGCGGACGTGCCTACCTATGTGCTGATTCCGGCTTTTATCTTGAATGAATTAACGGTGGCCTTCAAAATAGGGATACTGCTCTTTATCCCCTTTATTGTGATCGATATGGTGGTGGCCAGTGCCCTCATGTCCATGGGGATGATCATGCTGCCTCCCGTGATGATTTCCATGCCCTTTAAGCTCATCCTGTTCATTCTCGTGGATGGGTGGGGACTCTTGACGGATCAACTGGTCCGTTCTTTTGTATAGGAAGTAGGGATGAGTATCGGTGAAATAACGACCCTCTTGCGAGGAGGTATCCTGGAAGTCATCTTGTTGGCGGCTCCCTTGCTCTTTTCCGCGTTGGTGGTGGGCCTGGTCGTGGCCATACTCCAGGCTACTACCTCGATCCAGGAACAGACCCTTACCTTTGTCCCGAAAATTATCGCTATTCTGCTGGTGCTGGCGTTTTTGGGAGGATGGATGTTTTCTTCTTTGGAGGATTATACGATCCGGTTATTCCGGATGATTCCAGACATGGCCCGGTAATGACGCAGCCTGGAATGTAGACAAGGGTGAAAAAAAAGTAAAAAATGGAAAAACTATGATTGAAGCGTTGCTGATGCAGGGACCTGTTTTTATACTGATCGCAGTCAGGGCCCTGGCCATGATTGAAACGGCCCCGCTCCTGTCCTCTTCTGCGATTCCCCAGGTGGCAAAGCTTGCCTTAGCCGGCTTCGCTGCCTATGCAGCTTTCCCTGTAGCCGAGGATACCCTAGGGGCGGTGGTGTTAAGCGGGGATATAGGCCCCTATAGCCTGAGCTTTTTACTTCTGGTGATAGGAGAAGGAATTATCGGCCTCATCATGGGTTTTTTTCTTACCATTATATTTTCAGCCTTTGCCACGGCGGGGCAGTTCTTCTCCCTGCAGATGGGCTTTGGGGCTTCAGAAACCTTCGATCCCCTGGCCCAGGTAGAAAATCCTCTCATGGGCCAATACCTCAATTTGGTGGCCATGTTGGTTTTCCTTTCTATGGGGGGCTTTAGGGCGCTCTTTCTCGAAGGGTTTTGGCATTCTCTACAATCCATCAGTATCATACACCTCATAGAAGGGAGGGACGCGGTGATTCGTATGGTCCTTTCAGGACTCTCTCAGTTGTTTCTGGATGCCATCATCATTTCCATGCCTATTCTCGGTACCCTTTTTTTGACGTCCCTCTCCACAGGGCTGATTTCCAAAGCTGCCCCGCAGGTCAATATTCTCTCGGAAGGGTTTCCTATATCCATCACCGTAGCCTTTGTGCTCATCTTTGCCACCTTGCCCTTCATGGTGGAAGCCTTTAGCCGGGTGGTGGATGCCGGTTTCCAGACCCTGGAAACCCTCTATGGCCGGATCGGGCTGCAAATCAGTACCTTGGGGGAGACCCCATGAATAAGCCGTCAATTCCAGCCTGGAGCGTCCATCGGTTTTATGATACCCCATCCGCGTTACGAATCGCCGCGGCCATGGATCTCCAATGGTTTGCTGCGGAAGATGAAGGCCGGACCGAAGAACCTTCGGAATATAAGATCCGGAGAACCCGGGAAGAGGAAGGGAGGGTTGCCAAAAGTCAGGAACTCATCAGCGCTCTGGGGCTTCTCTTACCCGCGCTGGGCATCCTCTTTTTGGCGCCTTTCATGTTGCGGACCTGTGTGGAGATGGTTCGGTTTTTTCTGCTCCGGGTAACCACCCTGGACCCTGCCCAGAATAGGATCATCTTAGGCTTGGTGTTTTCTTATTATATTCGGCTGAGCCTCCCTATCCTGGCCATAGCCCTGGGGGCGGCGCTCTTTTCCAATCTGGTACAGACGGGTTTACTCTTTACCACCAAACCCTTGATGCCCAATTTTTCCAAGATCCTCCCCCATTTTGGGCGTTATTTCCAGAAAACTCTTTTTTCTGTAGAAGGGCTATTTAATTTTTTTAAGTCCACTATTAAAATGGTAATTATCGGGGGAGTGGCCTTTTTCCTTATCCGCTCCCGGATAGCAGAGCTAGCAAATCTGCAAACCGCGAGTTTGTGGTTGGGGATACAGACGGTGGCTTCCTTGGCCGTACAAATGCTCATCATCTCGGCGTTGCTCTTGTTACTGCTTGCTATTCCGGATTATATGTTCCAGCGTTGGCAGTACCGGGAATCCCTCAAGATGACCAAACAAGAAGTCAAGGAAGAACACAAGATGTATGAGGGAGATCCGTTAATCAAGTCCCGGCTCCGCAGCCGTATGCGGGAGCTTTTGAGTCAGAATATGGCTATCAATGTGCCTAAGGCGGATGTGGTTATTACCAATCCTACCCATGTGGCGGTGGCTTTGGAGTATAATCGGACCAATATGGCCGCTCCCCAAGTTACTGCTAAAGGTGAAGACGAAATGGCCTTCAGGATCCGCCGTATTGCCCAGGATCATGGGGTGCCCCTGGTGGAGAACAAGCCCCTGGCCCGGGCGCTCTATGCGGAGACCAAAGTCGGGGATATGGTACCAGAAGCCTATTGGGAAATTGTGGCGGTGGTATTGAGTAAAGTGATGAAAATTAACGAAGAACGCCGGCGAACCCAGCGCGTATGAGCCGGTTCTCCGTCCTTTCTGAGGGAAGGGTTATGGCGATTGATTGAGAAGGAGTGCTAGATACAGTATGGCCAATGGGTTACATGCGAATAATACAGCCAAGTCGGGTAATTTTATAGAGGAGTCCCGGGATATGTTCATTGCTATCGGTGCGGTGGTAGTGGTGATCATGATCATCGTACCCCTGCCCACGATCTTACTGGATACCCTCATGGCCATGAACCTGGTGTTCTCCCTGTTCATCCTCCTTATCGTGCTGTATACCAAGAAGGCCACGGACTTCAATGTGTTCCCCACGGTCCTCTTGATTGTTACGGTCTTCGGCCTGGCCCTGAATATTTCTTCCACCCGGCTCATCCTCACCTTGGGATCGCGCTTTGACGGCCGGATGATCCGGGCCTTCTCTACCTTTGTGGTGGGTTCCGGGGGGACCGATGGCCTGGTGGTGGGGTTCATTATCTTCATCGCCATCATTGCGGTCCAGGTAGTGGTCATCACCAAAGGCTCCACCCGGATATGCGAAGTGGCGGCCCGGTTCGCCTTAGACGCCCTGCCGGGCAAGCAAATGGCTATTGACGGCCTCTATAGTTCCGGGGCTATTACCGAGGAAGAGTCCCGTGTTCGGAAACAGGAACTACAGAAGGAAGTGGATTTTTATGGTGCCATGGATGGTTCCAGTAAATTCGTGTCCGGCAATGTGAAAGTCGGGATATTCATAACCGCCATCAATATTCTAGGGGGGATCATCATTGGTGCAGCCTTCCATGGAGAACCCTTGAGCGCCGCCCTAGGCACCTACATTGCCTTTTCCGTGGGGGACGGCCTCCTCTCGCAGTTTCCGGCGCTTCTTGTTTCTACGGCCACGGGTATCGCGGTTACCCGTTCCGCTTCCAACGGTACCTTCGCTGAAGATATTTCCACTCAATTTACCCGGGATGCTCGGATTTATTGGATCGGCGCCTTAGTACTCCTGGGGTTTGCCCTGCTTCCGGGTTTTCCCTGGTATGTGCTCATTCCTATGGCGGTGGCGTTAGGATTTTTCGCCTTTAATTTAGGGCAAGCCCAGCAGCAAAAGGCGCATTTTAATGCCATGATGAGCAAAACTGCGGATCCCCAGAAGCCCCAGGGGGGTACTATAGGAGAACTCTCTCCGGTAGTACCTCTGGACACCTTATCCCTTGAATTAGGCTACGGCCTCGTCCCTTTGGTGGATAAGGATAAAGGGGCGGAGCTCTTAGAGCGGGTTCAGGGGATTCGGAAACAAGCCGGCTTAGAGCTGGGACTGGTTATACCCAAGATCCGGATCATTGATAATATGTTGCTTGAACCTTCGGAATATTGTTTCAAAATTCGAGGCGTCGATACAGGCCGGGGTAAGATCCGGATGGGCTACTATCTTTGTATGAATCCCGGGAACATCCGGGAAGAGATACCCGGTGAGCAAACCCGAGAGCCGGTTTTCGGCCTTCCCGCACTGTGGATAAGCGATGACAAGCGGGATGCCGCTGAACGGGCTGGGTACACGGTGGTAGATCCTCCCTCCATGATCGCCACCCATTTGACGGAGATCATCCGGCGTCATGCCGCGGAAATACTGGGCCGGCAGGAAACCCAGGCTATTCTGGATACCTTGCGGAGAGATTACCCCGCGCTGGTAGAGGAGGCTCAGAGCCAAAAGGCCTTGAATGTCGGTGAAATCCAAAAGGTCCTTCAAGGGCTGCTCAAAGAACAGGTTTCCATTCGTAACATGGTAACGATTTTGGAAGCCTTAGCGGATTTTGCCCCGGTAACCCGGGATACCCGGTTCCTTACGGAAAAGGCCCGGCAGGCTCTGGGGAGGCAGATCTGCCATCGCTATGCGGATGATCGCCTGGTGCTCCATGTGCTCACCTTGGATCCTGCTTTGGAACAGAAGATCATCGACAGTCGAGTGGAAACCAGTTCCGGGATCGTATCCGCCCTGGACCCGGCAGTGCAAAACACCTGGATCAAGGCCCTGACCCGGTCAATCGCGGCGGTACAAGAACATGGGTGGTACCCGATTATTGTCTGTTCAGAGTCTGCCCGATACTTGGTGAAGTCTTCCTCCGACCGGGATATCCCGGACTTGGTGGTTCTTTCAGTGCCGGAGATCGTAGCGGATGTTACCTTAGAATCGGTAGGGGTCATACGGTTGGATCATTAAGGAGTACGCATAACAAATGGAATATTTTACCGAACAAGCCTTAACCTATACTGAATGCCTCAATAAGATCCGTATGAAGTATGGGGAGCGTTTTTCCATATTGAACCATAAGACCATTCGCTTAGGAGGATTTTTCGGGTTATTCGCCAAGGATGGGGTAGAAATCAGCGGGTTTACCTCAAACAACGTGGTAAAAAATATCAATCTTGGCAATACGGAGCCGGCTATTGCCCGTCCTCCTGCGGGTTCGGATCCTGCAGGAGGGGCCCGGAAATCGCCCCTGGATTTTGAAGAGGAAAAACGCAAAGTCCTGGATGCGGCGAATACCGCGAATAAAGGGGAAAGCGGCTGGCAGCTCGTCTTGAAAGAAGTACAGACCCTCAAGGAACGGATCGATGCAGGCACGGCTGCTCAAGCCCCGGAAGAACATGCTACCCTGAGCCGTATTGGGGAGGTGCTGGAGTACAATGATTTTTCCCCCCGTTTTAGTCAAATGATCCTGGAACGGATTAAAAAGGAATTTTCTCTGGATGCCCTCAATGATTATAAGGCGGTACAGGACAAGGTTATCCAGTGGATTGGTGAAAATATCACCATCTACAAAGAGGAAAAGTTTCAGCGGCTACCCCGTATCATGGTCCTGGTGGGCCCTACCGGCGTGGGGAAGACCACGACTATTGCGAAGTTAGCCGCCATCTTTGGAATTGGGAACGCGGACCGCCGTCCCCTTTCGGTGCGGATGATCACCATTGATGCCTTTAGGATCGGCGCGAAAGAACAGATCGAAAAGTACGGTAATATTATGGCCCTTCCCGTCTCCTATGTGGAAGATTATGATGATCTCAAGAAAACCATCGCCCAATACTCGGAAGGGGTGGATCTCATCCTGGTGGATACCATCGGGAAAAGTCCCCGGAATTCCGCCGAGTTGGGCAAGATGAAGCAGCTGCTGGATGCCTGCGGGACCCAGGCGGAACTGTATCTTGCGGTGGCCGCGACCACCAAATCCAGCGATCTCAAGGAAATCATCCGGCAGTTTGAACCCTTCAATTACCGGTCGCTGATCATCACGAAACTGGATGAAACCATACGGATGGGTAATGTGATCAGTGTGCTTTCGGACATGGGAAAATCCGTTTCCTATATTACCGATGGACAGAAAGTGCCCAGCAATATACAGAAAGCCACGGTGGTTCGTTTTCTTATCAATCTTGAGGGCTTCCAGGTCAATAGAGCAAAAATTGAGCGACTTTTCCCGGTGGATGCATCTGAACAAATTCAATGGAGATAGGTATGGAAGATCAGGCTGAAAAACTACGGGAAATCATGCGTAAAAAAAACGACTTCCAGGAGAAACCCAAATCAATGAAGTCTCCGGAAGCCAAACGAACCCGGATTATTACCGTTACCAGCGGCAAGGGGGGAGTGGGAAAAACCAGCATATCCGTGAATATGGCCTTAGCCTATGCCCGGCTGGGGAAGAAAGTGGTGGTCATGGATGCGGATTTGGGCTTGGCCAATGTCAATGTCATGCTCAATACGATCCCAAAGTTTAATCTGTACCATGTAATGCGTAAGCAAAAAACCATGAAGGAAATCCTGTGGGAAACCAATTATGGGATTTCCATTGTGGCCGGGGCTTCAGGGCTTTCCAAGATCGCGAACCTTACCGAAGATGAGCGGCAGTATTTCATCAATGAATTGGATTCTCTTTCTGAGGCGGATATTATTATTATTGATACCAGCGCCGGGGTTTCCAGTAATGTGCTCGATTTTATTGCTGCCGCAGACGATGCGGTGATCATCGCGACTCCCGAGCCCACCGCCATTACCGACGCCTATGGGATCACCAAGATCATCGCCACCGAATATGAAAGTCTTACTATGGGGCTTAAGTTGGTGGTGAACCGGGTAAGAAGTGTGGCTGAGGCAAAGAAAGTGGCCGACCGGATGACCCATATTGCCGGTCAATTTTTAAACATCCGGATTGATTATTTAGGGTTTATCTACGATGATGCTATGGTTTCCCAGGCGGTGCTACGGCAGAAGCCCTTCATGGTGCTCGACGCTAAGTGTAAGGCCTCTCTCTGTGTTCAGCATATCGCGGAACGCATGGAAAAACATGAGACTCGGCGCGAGAACGACGGTTTTGCCGCTATGATTCGACGGCTTTTTGGGCGGGCCTAGCAGCATGGGGGATATGTGGCCCAGAAATTGCGATACATAAGGTGGATTACCAAGGTGCTTGAGAAAAAAAAGGTAAAAGTAAATGGTATTGCCGGGGGGATCGGCTTTGTACTGTCCTTTATCGTGGGGATCATCAGCGGCGGTAGTTTTCTTATTGTACTCTTGCGGGCGTTTATTTTTGGAGCCCTTTTTTTTGTCTTTATAGAGGTTTCCCAGCGGCTTATTGGTACTTTTCTCCCGGAACTGCTTAACCCCGATGCAGATCCATCACCGGTAACCGGCGAAGCCCCCGGTTCCCGGATAGATATTTCCGTGGAAGATGAAAGCGATCAGGAAAAAACTGATGTATTCGAGAATTCGGGATCCCTGGATCAAAAGGACCCGAGGAGTGATGCTTTCACCGATGAGGGGGGAGCTCTGGATCAGGAGCACAAAAAAGACTATACTCAACAAAAAGGGGCGGAAGGAGATCCTGCTGGTTTTGTGCCTTCAGCACCCTGGTCAAAGAATCTTGCTCACGGGATAGACGGAGCAGTCGGAACGGATACGCTTTTCTCGATCCATGAGGCTATTCCAGGAAACATCCCTGAAGTAGCTTCAAGCAAAGCGCAGTATACGAGTATGGTGCAAAGTACCGGAGCACATCTGGATCCGAAAAAAATGGCATCCGCGATACAGACTATATTAAAACAAGAATAAGGGGATAGGCTATGGGGAATGTCCCCCTGGAACAAAGAAGAGAAGATGAGCTTTGGGTGGAATACCACCAAAACCGGGATTTGAAGATTCGGGAACATTTCATTAAACAATATGCTCCTTTGGTGAAGTATGTGGCCGGTAAAGTGGCGATTGGTATGCCCCATAATGTGGAGTTTGATGACCTGGTAGGCTATGGGGCATTTGGTCTCTTGGATGCTATCGATAAATTTGATCCGGATAAGGGGGTTAAATTTAAAACCTATGCGGTAACCCGTATCCGAGGGGCTATCTTTGATGAACTCCGTTCCATTGATTGGGTCCCCCGCTCAGTACGGCAGAAAACCCGGGAAGTGGAGGATGCCATCGGCTCCTTGGAAGCGCAGCTGGGCAGAACCGCTACGGATCAAGAGATTGCCGGGTCTTTGGGTATGGGCGAAGATGAATATCTTAAAACCATGATGAAGATATCCGGTACGTCGATCCTTTCCCTGAACGATGTGTGGTTCTCAGGGGATGAAAACGATAAAGTTTCTATTGGGGATAGCATTGAGGCGCCTATCAGTCTCAATCCTGATGTGATTGTCGAGAAAGATGAGATCCGTCGAGTTATTGTAGAGCATATCAATGAATTGCCGGACAAGGAAAAGAAAATTTTAGTCTTATATTATTATGAGGATCTGACTTTAAAAGAGATAGGCCAGGTATTGGAAGTAACCGAATCTCGGGTATCTCAGTTGCATACCAAAGCGATCCTCCGGCTTAGGTCAAAATTAACGAATATTCGTAAAGGTATTATATAGGGGCTTTCCCAAAACCCACCTGGTTCTGGGAAGCGTTACCCGAGAGGTTTTTCAAGATGAAACGGGAGGGAGAGGAGAAAGAATGGTTGATTTTGTTCAGCTTCAAGCTATCATGAAGCAGCGTTTGACCCAGGATAGGGCCATACGTACGGTTGATACCGAAGGTCCTACCTTGGAAGGGGCGATTGCAGAAGCGGCTACCTTGCTCAATCTTCCGGTTAGACGGATTGATTATGAGATTACCGGAAAAGGGTTTTCCGGTTTTTTAGGGGTCGGCAAAAAAGAATGGAAAATCCGGGCCTACCCCCGGTCGGTCACGCAGCAAGATGTGGTAGTGGCATCAGTTTCAGCAAATACCGATACAGAATCCGCGGCTCCGGTGATGGTGAATAAAGATGGGGATGTTTTTGTGCGCCTGGATGATGATGGAGCAAATCTCAAGGTGGTAGCTCCGGTGATGGAAGGGAGACGGGTAACTAAAGGAGAAGCGATGCGATCCCTCAAGGCCAAGGGAGTTATAGATATTGACGAAGACTTGGTTGCTACCGTAGTTAATGAGGCGAAGGGTGAATATATACGGGTCGGTAGTTTCAATCGTAAATACACCAACGATAGTATGGTTTCGGTGAATATTAGCGATCAAGATATGAAGGCCTATATTACGCTGATGCCTCCCGGTCCAGGAGGGATTGATCTGTCTTGTGAGATGGTTATCAGTGTTTTGAAGGATAATCGGGTGGTATATGGCATTAAAGACGATTTCTTACAGGATTTTTTGGACCGTCCCAGTTATCGAGTGCCTGTGCTCGTGGCTGAGGGTAGTCCAGCAGAGAACGGCAAAGATGCATATATAGACTACTTTTTTAAGACCTCTCAGAAGCAGGGGCCGATCCATGAGGGAGCTGATGGAAGGGTCGATTTCAGGGATATTAATACGATCCAGAATGTGGTCAAAGACCAGCTCTTAGCAAGAAAAGTTCCCCCGGGCGAGGGAACGGTGGGTAGGACCGTGGTAGGGGGATACATCCCCGCTAAACCGGGTAATGATATTGAGATTTCCCTCGGGAATAATGTTCATCTCGGTGAAGATCGGGCCACTATTATTTCAGATATCAATGGTCAAGTCATGTTGACATCGGGGACGATCAATGTGGAACCGGTATACACGGTTCCGGGTAACGTGAATCTTAAAACCGGAAATATTATTTTCTTAGGTACCGTCATTGTAACCGGTAATGTGGAGGACGGTTTTTCCGTTAAAGCCCAGGGAAATATCGAAGTTAAAGGGTCCGTGGAAATGGCGAATCTGGAAGCGGAAGGGGATATTATCGTCCAAAAGGGGATTACCGGTCGAAATACCGGTACCGTAAAGGCAGGGAAGTCCGTCTATGCACGATTTATTGAGAATGCGGTGATTGAAGCGGGGAATATGGTGATTGTGTCTGACGGTATTATCAATTCCCGGGTGGACGCGCTTAAGCGGATCGTCTGTAAAGGCAAACGGGCCACCATCGTGGGAGGACACCTGCGGGCGACTGAAGAGATTAACGCGAAGGTCATCGGTAGCGCTGCCAGTGGTACCGAAACTATCTGTGAAGTCGGTATTGACCCCAAAAGTAAGAAAGAGCTGGATGTCCTTATGGGGAATAAGTCAACCCGGGAAAAAGAAATCGAGCAACTGAAACTTGACTTCCAGACCCTGAACAATATTTTACAACAACGCAAATCCCTTCCTGAAGAAAAAGAGATCCAAATGCAGGAACTCATGGAACGGCACAAAATCCTATTGGCGGAAGTAAAAGAAATAGATGAAAATATCAATAAGCTACAAGACTTGATTAATGGGGTAAAGATCCGAGGACGGGTTTCTGCATCAGAGAAGATACTTCCAGGGGTTAAAATCATAATCCGGGATGTGATTGAGAGTGTAAAAAATGAATATCGGGCCACTACCTTTATTCTTGAAAATGAATTGATACGGGTGACTAAATATGAAGAACCCGATGAAGAGGCAAAGCGAGGGCCTGATGGCTATACAACCAATTGATATCCAAACCTTGTTCACCCAACTGGATAAGGTGGGTAAAATTCAGGCATCTCAAAAAGAGGGTCTTGCGATTCAACAAGCCTTGCAGGGTATTCAAATCCAGAAAAAAGTGGAAGCCCAAATCCAATCGGTAAATGAAACCCCGAATACCGGAGAAGGGACTGAAGGCGTGCAAGATCGCAAGCCCCGCCAGCACGCGGAAGAGGACAGGCCAGGCCAGGAGGAAGCCGGAGGAAATACGGAAAAGGACCGCATTACCGATCCTGTTTCCATCATACGGGATCCGACTTTAGGAAAAAACATCGATATAAATGGGTAGGTCTCCCTCGTTCTGGAGGCCAAGGTGGTTGTATGCATGTATCTATGGCTCTTTCTGTATTAACGCTTATGGCATGTGTTTTTTTCTTTATATATTGTAGAGCTTATCTCCGGCGCCGTACCGGATCCGAACGAATTTTGGCGGAATTCAGGGAAGAGGTGTATAAACTGATTGCCGAAATTGATGCGGCCACGGATAAGGATGCGCTTTTGGTGGAAGAGCGGATAAAAACCCTCCGGTCTCTTTTAGAGGAGGTCGATAAGCGTATTAACGTCCACCTCCGGGAAGTGGACCGGCGGCAATTCCAGGAAGAAGCCTATGCTGAATTAGGCAGAAAGCACAGTTTGACCAATCCTTTTTCTGCGGTTATCCAACCGTTTCCCAAGGCCTATGAGCTTTTTTCCGGCTCTTCTGCTCAAGCCAACACGAAAGCGGATTCCCAGGAACCAGCGGCTGCAGAAATCCCTGCTGCCACCAGCGCTGTAGTGGGCTTCACCGCTCCCGCTGGTAGTGCTCCTCTCCCTCTGAAACGGGAACCGGTAGGCCCCCGTATTGTGCGGGCGCAACGGGACATCACGCCGAAACCCCCTCCTTTCCCAGAACAGGTTGCAGAATTATCCAAAGCGGGTCTTTCAGCCAGTCTGATTGCCGCACGACTAGGGGTCAGCCTCTCGGAGGTAGAACTAGCCATCGCCATTTCTGAACGATCATAGGGGGCCTATGGTGGTACCGATAAAGGATTCCCCATGAAGGATTTTTTGTACGTTCTCCAGGTTACGCCCTGCGGCACAGATCACCGGGAGCTTGATTTGTGCTGCATGCCGGCTTGCGATAGGGTCAAAGGGAACATGCTTCCCCGGAGCCCATTCATCCCCCACGAGGACGCGAAATTCCGCCCAGCTCATGGTGTCTATGGGCTGCGCTTTGGCATTGGTGCGAGGATCATCGGTATAGACCTGTTCAATATTCGATAAATTGATCACCTTATCGGCCTTAAACCGTTCTGCCAGGAGGACCGCATCATAATCAGAAGAAAATCCTGGTTTCCACCCTGCGGCCACCAGGACCCGGCCCTCAAACACCGCCTGGGTGGGATCCGTTACCACTGCTTGGGTACATAAGGGACCCAGAATCCCCCGAATAAGTTCCGCGTTGAGCCGGGTCGCCATGATGCCAATCCAATCAGCCTGCTCGGGGGACACCGCGGTCCCGGCGAGGGTCTGGTAGGCGTGCTGCCATATCCGGGCAGGCCCACCGCCGCCCACTACAAAAATAAACCGGCGCTGGGACTCCTCGTCTAAAAGCATCTTGATGAGGGAGAGCAAATCCTTCAAAAAGGGTTCATCCACCGTATCCGGGGCTACAATAGAACCGCCCAAAGAAATAACCGTAATCATAGTACACTCCTCTTACTCAAAACTGAAACCCTATGCACCAAGTACCTTTCAAGCGGAATGAGGGCAACCGGTCCTGCAAACTTCTCGAAGGGGCTTCTTTATTGGACTTGTTCAATAACCCGGTTGGTTATCGAACAAGTCTTGCAAAATGCTCCGCATTTTGCTGTTTTTTATCGGAATTTGTTCAAAAACTGAAGTTTTTGAACAACTCTATTGTATATACATACCGGTAATGGTAATGTCGCTCCAGAGGGAAGAATAAGACGCTATGCCTCCTATCGCTTCTTCCCAGAGATTTTGTAGGGCATAATCCCGGTTACGCACGGTGATCCTCCCCCGAGGGTCCATCTGAGAAAGAACCTCCTGCCCTCGGGAAAAGGTGATCCGCTGGTTATCCAGATTGCCGAAATAATAAACCGCCGGCTCTTCATGAACATTGAAGTCCTCTGGAGCAAGGCCTGCCCCCAAATACGGATCCAGCGGTATCCAGCCGAATCCTGCAATCCAGAATTCCGCCCAGTAATGAGGGCTCGATATACGAGCGCGGTTGATAAGCACTCCGGCCACAGGAATGGCTGGTATGGCCACGGCTCTGGCCAGGGCGCAGAAGAGGAGCACTCCCGAATAGGCGTCCGCCTGTTTTTGCCCCAGCGCATCTAGTGCGCTGTTATGCAGGGGCCTCCCCTGGATGCCTCCTTCCTGTATAAGCCATTCGTATAATTTCCGAGCTTTTTCATAGGGATTCCGCTCTTTACCGATGATGGCGTTCGCTACTGCAGCTATTTCAGGGTTATCCGAAGGTATCAGCGGGGAAGGAAGGGTATATACCGTAGGAATCGGAGAATCTCCGATTTGTCGGATGGACTGACTCTTCAGGGTCGTCTCCAGGGCATACACATCCACCAGGTATGACAGGCTTATACGAGCGCTGGTATTGGCGGCCAGATCGGTTAATTGAAACAGGGTAGTTCCCTGGTAATGTTCTGCAAAGGGATCTCTGTTCCGGGATAAAAGAGTAACATTCCGCTGGGAAGCGGAACTAACCGGATGGGGAATCCAGAGGTACAGGGTATTCGGGACTTCTGCCTCTTGTACCTGGATATCCACGGTATAGGCAATGGTGTAGCTGCGTTTTTCTTTGAAGGTTTTAGTCCCCGGCTTGTCGGTAATCGTAAAAAAGACCGGCTTGGAACTTCCCCCGGGGGTCTCCACCAGAATATTCCCGTTTACCGCTCCGTCAGGAATCCGCAGACGAATTTCCCGTTCACTCCAGAGCTCATACCCGAATTCCATTTCAAAGACCTCTACCACTTCCGGCTCGTACGGTACCTCAGGCACGGTAGGGGGTGGTTCAGCATTCCACGTGAAAAACACCCCGCTTCTTTCCCGGGAAGCACCAAAACCACTTCCCTGTATGGTTATGAGGGTACCAATGGAACCGGATTCCGGTTTTATCGAACTGATGTGAGGAGCGAGGCCGAGAACCTGGTTCTGTACCAGGTCCGGCATGGCTGCCCGATTTGAAAAGAGGAAGGGATTACTTTTCTTACCCTCTCTATGCACATACACGAGTCCGAATCCTCCCAAGGCCGGTATTTTCACGGTAATGCGCTCATCTTGCCAGGTAAGATATGAGGAACCAGTAGGAGGGATACCGGCGATGGTAATATAGGATTCATGCTGTTCGTCCCCAAAGCCGCTCCCCGCAATGGTGAGGATCTCCCCACTCATGCCAATCCGGGGATCAATCGAATGAATAAACGGAGCATCTTCTTTACAGGCATACAAACATATGCAGAACCAGGAAAAAAAGAACCCCCACCAGATCCGCTTCAAACCAACAGGCCCTTCCAGAGGACTTTTCATGGGCTGTTTTCAGGGCCTGCCGGTTTTACCGGAACCACCCCCCCAGGTGAAGCTGAAGGATCCGTATCCGGAGATGCCTCTTTGGATAGAGGGGCTTCCTTAGTATCCGCCAGGTCTTTTGCATTTTTTGAATAGGGATGTAATTCTAATTGTATTTCTATATGAGCCTCATCTTGAGAATCCACCGAACCAAGCGGAAAAAAATAGATCTGTTCCCCGAATTCCAGGGGTATCGTCTGTATCGTGGTCTGATAGTGGATTCCCTGCTTGGGGATATCTACCCATATCTGTCCCTGAGCTACCAAGAAGTTGTTACCGTCCCCCCGGAGATAGGGGGTAAATTGCACTACCACCAGAATATTGGTACCCACCAGCTTCAAACTTACGGGCTTTCCTGGAATCGTAACTTTTGAGTTAAAAGAATGCCAGACTTCCTGTTGGTTTTTTTCCACTACCCGGGCAATGATATCTAAAACCACTGCCCGTTCTTTGAGAGCCGGCAGCAGTTCCTCAAGAGACGGCTCCTGGGCTGCTCCTCTGGTAGCAAGAAACAACAGGCTTCCGAAGAGGGTTACCCGCCGTAAAAGCGCGTAGGATCTCATGGGGATCTGTTTCTCCTGGTATAATCCGCAGCCCGGAGCATGGTGGGTTCCCCGGAACTAGAGAAACTCCTCGTCTCGGGAAGCCGTATGATCACGATATCGGTCATGTCCTGATTTTCCAAGTATTGCAACACCTCGTTCATATCCGATGCAGGTATAATACCCTGCATATCCACCATCTCACTGGCTGCCATAGTATCCTGAGGCGGCGGAATCCCAATGGGCGGCTGTCTGGTTAAGATGAGGGCAAAAGCCATGATGAGCAGTACCGCCGCCGCGGTTGCCACAGGCAGGGGAATCGAAAGGGTCCGCTGCCAGAGGCTATGGCTCTGTCTCCAGCCCCATCTTTCAGTTTCCAGGCGAGCCATACGCTGCCACACCCGATCCTTTGCGGCTTCTATAACCGGTATCTTCGGCGTGAGCCTTCCTCCTCGCTGCGGATCCCTCAGGGCTTCCGAACATCGCCTGAATCGCTCAAGCCGGGCCTTACAGACCGGACACGATATCAGATGCAACTCCATTTTTTCTTTCCATGGAGAAGGAAGCTCCTGGTCAAAGTATACAGAAAGAATATGATAATCAGGACACATGTGAACCATCCTTCGATAAAAGCCCGGCTAAGCGCTCCCGGGCTCTAAATACCCGAACTTTTACATTTCCCTCACTGATGCCCAAGGCACGTCCAATTTCTTTATAATTCAGCTCACCGTATTCTTTTAATATTAACACGATACGCAAATTGTCCGGTAATTTTTTCAGAGCTTCCTGTACTTCTTGCTGCGTTTCTTGGTTAATCAGTACCTGCTCTCCGGTCTTTTCAAGTCTGATATCCTCACGGAACGCCTTTTGGTATGCCTTCCGTTCCCGGTCTTTACGTTTAGCATAATTGAGGGCGGCATTTTTAACCACCCGGATAAGCCAGTACTTGGTCTCTTCAGCGTTGGGAAAAACCATGTTTTTTTCATACAGCCGGAAAAAAGCCTCCTGGCACAAATCCTCTGCTGCTTCTTCACT
This sequence comes from Treponema sp., assembly GCA_031259215.1. Classification (GTDB taxonomy): domain Bacteria; phylum Spirochaetota; class Spirochaetia; order Treponematales; family Breznakiellaceae; genus JAIRLU01. The sequence continues at coordinate 27,520 of JAIRLU010000050.1, forward strand.
ATTAGCGATACGATACGCAACCTTGAATAGTATGGGGAATACCGTCTCATACAGCTTACGGAATTCCGTCATAGGTACTCTATCATCCATAGCTAAAAACAAGATTTGTCCTTAATCGTTACACCCACCGGGAAATCTTCCTGCAGAGCCAGTGGAGCACCGGTTCTACCCACAGCGCCATACCGTTTCAGTGGGCCTATCTTCCAGAATAATACCTTGTTCTTTGAGGGTTTGCCGGATCTGGTCAGCCCGGGCAAAATCTCGGGCCTTTTTTGCCGCGGCCCGTTCGGCGATCAGGGCTTCAATGGAATCCCGCAGTCCTGGGCTTTCTACGGGAACCGGCGTTTCCACCGCTTCCGCCAGGTTAAGCCCCAAAACTTCATCCATCGCACAAACGCCCAGAAGAGCATCCTCAGCAGATACCGCAGGATCCCGGAGGATCCCCCACAGTTCGGCCAAGCCCCGGGGTGTGGCCAGGTCGTCATCCAGCGCCGCATTGAAGGCCGCGAGATAAGTCCCCCCCTTACCTTCAGTAAACGAGGGGGGCAGGGGCTTGTTTCTTAACCAGGAAAGGGACGTCCCCAGAACCTTCACCCGTTCCCGGATCCGATCCAGCAGGGATTTCCGGGCATTACGAGCGCCGGTCAAGGCTTCATAGGAAAATTGTACCTGGCTTCGGTAATGAGCGCCCAAAAGAAAATACCGGTAATCCAGGGGATCATAGCCTGCATCTATCAAGGCTTGAAGGGTGAGGAAACTTCCGGTAGATTTGGACATCTTCCCTTTATCCAGTACTAGGAATTCGTTGTGTACCCAGTACCGCACCCAGGGATGTTTACCTGTAGCCGCTTCGCTTTGAGCAATTTCATTGGTATGATGGATAGGTACATGGTCAATGCCCCCTGCATGAATATCAAAGGTCTCTCCCAGGTATTTGATGCTCATAGCAGAACATTCAATATGCCAGCCTGGATAGCCCTTTCCCCAGGGACTGTCCCATACCATAGCCTGATTTTCAAATTTACTTTTGGTGAACCAGAGCACAAAATCATGGGGGTTGCGCTTGTTTTGGTCCACCTCAATTCGGGCTCCGGCCTTCTGGTCTTCCAGACGCAGCCGGCCCAGTTCCCCGTACGCCGCGAACTTGGTAATATCGAAATAGAGATTGCCTGCGACAAGGTACGTGAAACCCCGCTCCTCAATCCGTTTGATCAGGGCAATCATGTCGGCTATATGCTCGGTGGCTTTACAGATCACCGTGGGTTTTTGGATATTGAGCCGCTGGGTATCATGAAAAAAGCGCTGGGTATACAGATCCGCCACTTCCCAGACGGTTTTCCCCCGTTCTTCCGCACTTTTGAGCATTTTGTCATCCCCCTCGTCGTTATCCCCCGAGAGGTGGCCCACATCAGTGATGTTCATCACATGGGTTACTTCAAATCCTACCCGCCGCAGGGTCCTGACCAGGATATCATGGACCACATAGGCCCTGAGGTTCCCGATATGGGCGTAATTGTAGACCGTTGGGCCGCACCCATAAAAACCGACCTTTCCAGGTTTGAGGGGTTCAAAGGGCTGTACGGTTCGCCCTAAGGTGTTGAATAAGGTAAACGCCATGAAACCTCCGTTACTGTTTGCGCGGCTCGTATAAGTTGCTATACTACTAATGGGTATGATTAGTCTACGGAAATTCATAGAAAAAATCAATATGGACATGGGATTTACCGGAGAACTCCGGTATGATGAGCCTTTGGCCTTGCATACCACCTTTAAGGTCGGTGGCCCTGGGGATCTGTGGATACGGCCCGATGCAGGGTGTTTCCTTGAGTATGGGGCCTTCTTACTCCACCATGCCCATGCCGAAGGGATCCCAGTTTTTGTGCTGGGAGGCGGGGCGAATCTAGTGGTTGCAGATCAGGGCATTCGGGGTATTGTCCTGGATACGGGCGGATGGTCCGGGTTGTCCGTTACTGGAGAGGAAGCGATCATCCGTTCAGGTACCCGGATCGATGCGGCTTTGGATACGTTGGCAGCGCATAAACGGGGAGGCCTGGAATTCCTTGCAGGTATGCCGGGTTCCTTGGGCGGGGCCCTGTGGATGAACGCCCGGTGTTATGAAAAATCCCTTTCCGATGTATTAGTGAGCGCCGAATGTTTGGATACCCATTTTCAGCAGTCCTTGGTACCCTATAGATCTGAGGACTATAGCTATAAGCAAAGCCCCTTCCAGAACCAGGATGGGCTTATCCTTTCTGTGAGGCTTAGAACCGTACCGCGGCCAGAGCCGGCAATACGGCAGGAAATGGACCGGTACCGGCTGGACCGGGAACATAAAGGCCACTACCGGTTCCCCTCGGCAGGGTCAGCTTTTAAGAACAATCGGAATTTCGGCAAGCCTACGGGAAAGATCCTCGATGCATTGGGTTTACGGGGCCTGCAGATTGGGGGCGCTGCAGTGGCTCCCTGGCACGGCAATATCATCATCAACACCGGGAATGCCCAGGCCCAGGATATCCGAGCCTTGGTCCTCCACATCATGGAGCAGGTCCAGTCCACCTTGGGGATACAACTTGAACCGGAGATCCGCTTTGTAGGAGACTGGCCCCCTTAAAAGACTCCCTAGTCATAGGTCTACCGGTATGGAGCGTTTTCAAAGGATCCGCTTTTGAAAAAACGGATCTTCATATACCAATCCCCACCCCCCGTGAAACAGACACAAAGGCAAGAGCAGGTCTATACTTCCCTCAGGATAGGTGCTTACCTTAAAAGTCTTCCAAAGGGGAATCGGTATCCATCAATTCCGGGAGGGTATACACCAAGGTACCGGATTTACGCACCCGAATTTCAGCGAATCCCTTGGAAACCAGAGCATCCAGATTTTTCTTCGCCTCATCCATGGAAATATGAGACGCCAAAGCCACTTCACTGGCCGTGAGGATACCCTTATTCTCTTTAGCTATTGTAAGGATGACCCGTTCCACCGATTCTTTTTCTTTTACTACTCGGGCATCCCCATCATTAACGTACCGCCAGAAGGATGAACCATGCCGCCGCATATTGGGGTGGTTAAAAAGGGCATTCCGAATATTCGCCTCTCGAACTTGCCCAGGAAGGGTAAAAAAATCGTAAATAGCCCCGATCATTCCCAGCCCACCGGTACACATCCAGAGTATACCGGTAGGGATTTTTCCCAAGTAAAACCGATGGAAGCCTAAAGCTCCGAACCCTGATACGAGCCAAAGCAAATATGCTATCCCAACACTGTACATCCTAACCTCCCCAAGCGCTTTAGACCTATTGAACAGGGCGCATTACGCTGAATTTTTAACCGGGCTTGTTACGGGCTTTCATAGGGCCCTTTGCTTTCCCTTACAGGCCACTATGGTATAAGTATAACAAGGGGAAAGATCTATGACAAGTACGCCTATAACCTGGACAAGATACGCCTCTAGGCATTCGTATCTTCATTATAGGATAAGAAGTCAGCGAAAACGGTACCCAATAGGATGTCCTCCCTTTAATAGGGTAACGCATGAGCATCGGCTAGGTCTGTTTCTTGAGAATGGAGAGTTCCTAAAGGTTTATCGTGATATTTTTTCAAAAGTTTAGATTACGAAAAAACCTCGAATAGGGTAGACAAATACAAATGAATGGGCTATAGATCTTGAGTAACCTATGAAACAGTTAAGCCTGTTTCTAATACAGATACTTGTTAAGTTGTTACTGATGATCCCCCACCCAAAGTCTGAAGGTTTCGGAAATAGTTTGACGAAACTGTACGTAAAGCGTATAGTAAGGCAGTGGTTTGACATGAAGGTTTTTGATTTGTTTTTGCGCTATGATGTAACAATTACCGTATACCCCCCCCCCCCCCCCCCATGTATGTATGCTCTTTATGGAATATGGCAAGGTAAATCCTGCACACTACCTCCAGTGTCCTAGGGTTCTGTCCGAGCTATATGGCGTCATTATCAAGCAGGATAATTCCTTACAATATAAGGAACTAGTAGAACAAGTCATGCTGAATTCCGTTTTAGACAGAACCCTTAAGACCTGCTGTAGAGGCTTACGGCTTTCTTGTTTTACGCGAAAGGGATCCCCCAATTGGAGAAAATTACCAAATTATGTAAAGAATATGGTTAATAGTATAAAATACTATAAAAAATACCCAACACCCATAGCATCTATGGATTACTATTTAACTCGTTAAGAAGGACTATTAATGAAACAAATTATTGCGGGCGTGCAGCTTTTTTTCTTTTTTACTAATACAGCCCTGTTCGCTCAGGCTACTAATATTTCCCGGCAAAGTACAACGGATGCTTCCCGACAAAATACGACGATTCCCTCCCCTGCGACTTCCCCTAATTCCTCAGAAGCGGATAAGTTACTCAAAAGAACGATGATCGCCATGTCGAGTCCGGATTACCGGGTAACCGCCGGAGATGTGTATACCTTGACCTATATGGCTGCCGGAACGCCGGTAATCTATCAAATCATCGTAGATAGTACCTATAAAATACGGGTTGCCAATTTAGGCATTATTAATGCTGCAGGTAAGACGTTTCCTCAATTAAAAACCGAAGTTGAACGTATTGTTTCCAATAACTATCCCTTGAGCGGGGTGCAGTTGCTGTTAACCGAACCGTCTTTTTTTACCGTGTATATCACCGGGGAAGTTCAGACTGCCCAAGAAAGCCAGACCTGGGCCCTCGAGCGGCTTTCGGATGTGCTCAAGCAAGATATCCTCACGGAGTATACTTCCTTGAGAGATGTATCGGTATATCCTTTGAATGGACAAACCAAGACCTATGATCTGTTCAAGGCCCTCCGGTTTGGGGATATACAACAAAATCCCTATGTCCGTCCAGGAGATAGGATCCAGGTGAACCGGGCGAACCGGATCGTTACCATTGAGGGATCCGTGGAACGGCCCGGTTCGTATCAACTGTTACCCGGAGAAAACCTCAAAGAATTGGTAGATTATTATGCCGGCGGTTGTACGCCTTTGGCAGATACCTCCCGTATAGCCTTAGTGCGGTATGTGGACAGTAGGATAGAGTCGGGAGATAAAATATACCTTACCCAGCATGACGTACAGGCTAATTATGGCCTCCATCATTGGGATGCCATAGAAATACCCAGGATTGTCAATTTAATGCCGATTATGTTTGTAGAAGGAGCGGTAAGCCAGGTAGAGGATGAAGTGGAACAAGCGAGTACCTCAAATAGACTCGCCATCCGGTTTAATGAGGGGGAAAATTATGCCTCCCTGGTACAACGGAATCAAAGCTGGTTTTCTTCTATATCGGATACCCAGAATGCCTATATCCTACGGAAGGAAGAGCGGATACCGATTAATTTGAATCCTATGCTCTATGATTCATCATACCGGAGCACCTATTTTGTCAAAGAGAACGATATTCTGATTATTCCTTTCAGGCAGTATTTTGTAACGGTAGCAGGGGCGGTGGCGATACCAGGACGGTATCCCTATATCCCAGACCGGAGTTGGGACTATTATGTCGCCCTAGCCGGTGGGTTTAACGTGGATAAGAATGTCCGTAGTGCGGTAATCATCCAGGATATTACCGGCAGACAATTGAGTAAATCCGATGTGATTACCCCGGAATCCATAATTACCGCTAAAACCAATAGTTTTCTCTATTATTTTAATAAGTATGCACCGATTATCACCACGACCCTTTCGTTGATTCTGACTTCTATCACCCTCAGTAACCTGCTGAAATAGTAAGCCGGATTGTAGGATAAACGAATTGACATACTAAAGGGATATCCCTTAACCTATCCCTATAGGACATGCTAGGTACATAAAGGCGATGGGTTACCCATGAAGCACGGTTGGAGGATGGGGGCTAAAAAGGTTTTCCCGGTTCCCCGTAAACCTGCGCCATGCGTAGCGACTCGTCAAATTGATTAGGTAGGAGTCTTTATGCAAGAAAAACATCTCCATGAACACACCCACGGACACGAACATCCCCATGATCACCCCCATGGAAGCCATGATCTCGCCCAAGTACGGGCTTTAATGGAATACATGCTCGAGCATAACCAGCACCACGCAGGAGAACTGGGGGATATGGCCCACACCCTCTCTCATGCAGGATTAGCTGAAGCCGCAGGGATCCTCACCCAGGGAGTAGCAGATTTTAAACGAGGGAATGAACAGCTCGCCAGAGCCCTAGAACTCATCAAGGGAGGGCAGCCGTAATGTGTTTATCCACCGTATATGAGCTCGGAACCGAGGGTTCCCCCCGGATGCTGGCGGAATATGTGAGGGACCTCAGGGTTACCGGGGACATCTTAACCTTCACCGACATCATGGGCAAAGAAACGCAGGTTTCAGGGGCGCTCCAAAGGGTCGATCTGGTAAAAAATGCGATCATCATCACCGGGCTGCCACAAAAAGTACCATAACCGAGAAACCACGTAAACTCAAGGGGAGCCTATGAAAAGATACGAGATGGTACGGGAAATATTCAACTCCTGTAGTAATAATCAGATGCGGGATGTTTTCATTAAAGAGATCCAGACTGATAATGTAGATCCCTGGGTACAGGAATTCCTTACCGGTACCCAGGTACAGTACGAAAAACATGAGAATCCCGATGGAGCGATAATTTTTGACATAAACACCGACGGGATGATGCAACGGATTACCTTCACCGAACTGGCGGGATGGGATCCGGTTTTCATGGATGGGGCAGGGTAAGGTATACTTCGGTGCATGGGCGGTTTCACGGTTTTTTTGTATTTAAATTGGCCTAGGAATGGTGCGGATGGAAGAAAATTCCAGGGAACGCTGTTTTTTCTCCCGGTCTTAGGAAGGGTAGCAGGGGAGCCGGTTATATACACCGGGGGCTTTCTCTTTTATTTCATCCTTTTTTATGTTATATTTGAGCTAGTTTCAAAACTGACGTGTTGGAACGAGTGTACAGCGTAAAAATACTACAGGAGGAAAACCGATGAAGCTATACAGCCGTGGGCAGGTGATACTGTTCTGTGGGTTAAGCAGTCTCATCGTCGCTATGGGTGCAGTGGGGTTTGGATTATTGCGAATTCCCGATAAAAAGGAGAGCCCTCCACTTACCTCCGAGCGGGATTCCCGCGAAACAGCGCCGCTGGACTTGCGCCAATCAAGTTCTCCTCAATCCTTCCAGATCAATACCGCGGATCTCTTGCCTTATACCGAAGATGAGCGGGAAAACATCTCCATCTATGAACGGCTTAATGGGGCGGTGGTAAACATCACCACGGAAACCGTGGCTATTAACTGGTTCCTCGAACCAGTGCCCCAAGAGGGCGGCTCCGGTTCAGGCTCCATCATTGATACTCGTGGCTATGTATTAACCAATAACCATGTGGTAGAAAACGCCTACAAGGTGTTTATTAACCTTGCCGACGGCAGTCAGTTTGAAGGAACCCTGGTAGGAACGGATCCGGAAAACGACATTGCCGTGCTTAAATTTACCCCTCCCCGGAGCACGGAACTCAGGACTGTACCCTTTGGGGATTCGGGGAATCTCAAGGTAGGCCAGAAAGTGCTGGCTATTGGGAATCCTTTTGCTTTGGAAAGGACCTTGACCGTGGGTATTGTTTCGGGTCTGGGCCGTCCCATTAAGACCTCGAAGCAGCATATTATCCGGGACATGATCCAGACCGATGCCTCCATCAACCCTGGTAATTCCGGCGGGCCCTTGCTTGATACCCAAGGCCGGATGATCGGTATCAATACGATGATCTATTCTCCCTCTGGGGGATCGGTAGGTATCGGATTTGCAGTCCCGGTGAATACCGCCAAGCGGGTCGTGGCGGAACTCATTGAGTACGGTAAGGTCAAACGGGGCTGGATTGACGCAACCCTGGTGCAGCTTTTCCCAGCCCTAGTCCGGTATGCAAAGTTGCCTGTATCTGGCGGGCTTTTAGTTTCCCGGACCAAGCGGAATGGTTTTGCGGATCGGGCAGGTATCCGCCAAGGGAGCGAGCCCGTACGGTACGGCTCCAGTGTGATCTATCTGGGGGGTGATATCATCACCTCCGTAGACGGTATGAAGACCGAGACCTTAGCGGATCTCTATTCGGCCCTGGAAGACAACAAGCCTGGAGAAAAGGTGGCTGTAGAAATCCGGCGTGGGGGAGAAACCATAAAAGTAGAGCTTACCTTGGCGGACCGGGAAGAAGTATTAAGCCCTGAAGGGATACGCTAAAGGGAGAGCCTGCCGGTTTGGCGGTAACTGAGATAGGCGGTTTCAGAGAATATCAGGTGATCGAGAAAATGTAAGCCCAGGATTTCTACGGCGGCCTTGAGGCGGAGGTGATTTCATCATCTAAGGATGGAAATGGGGGGAACGGGTTTCCGTGCCGGTGGAGGGGATACGGAGGGCGATACCGTACGCGAAGGTGGTACATCGTGATGAGACGAGGATGAAAAACCGGGGGATATTGTAGCGTAGCGGTTACATAGGGCGTCGACAAAGATGCTCACCCATTTGAGGATACACCGGAGATGGGTGCAAGAGGGGATAGAAGCGGGAGGAATACTGCCTGAGTTCTGCGGGGCAAAGGAAGACTTGTCCGGATATGTATTGAAGAAGTTTTCAGAACGGTATGATGAGGTGGTAAGGGAAAGGCAGAAACAGCATCCTGAGGAGAAGGCGGGTGCGGCGTTCTTCTGGGTATGCTGGCCGCCTTCAACCCGGTTGAACTCGCTGTGGGTATCTGCCTGGGCAGCCAGGAGGTTCAGCATAACCGGATCCGCCTTGAGCCCGTCCAGCGCGTCCCGGAGGGCTTTCCCCCCAAGGCCGTTGCACACCCGCTTGGCATACAGGTAGGCGGGATTATCCATCTCCTCACCCTTCCCGTTCTTGATTTTGGGAGCCCCTACCTGGTCCCGCACCGCGTTTTCCACCAGATACCGCTCGTTCTCCGCTTTGGTATTGAGCAGCTTCTCCGCTTCCTCCACCGGGTTTTCTCCCAAAAGCGCATTGAACCGCTTCACCAGTTCCGCGTTTTTGCGATCCTGCTCGCTGCGGATATGCTCAGGAGCCGTGGAGCCGATGCCGGTTGCGATGTCCGCCATACTCACCAGCCCGTTCAT
>JAIRLU010000053.1 GCA_031259215.1 Treponema sp.
CTCATTGGACTTGTTCGATAACCCGGTTGGTTATCGAACAAGTCTTGCAAAATGCTCCGCATTTTGCTGTTTTTTATCGGAATTTGTTCAAAAACTGAAGTTTTTGAACAACTCTATTCCTCCAGAGGAAGGAACCGCCCGCTTAGGGGAATGAAAATCCCCGGGAACAAGCCCTCCCTTTTAATCTGCAGCCCATGAGCACAGAGGCTCACCGCCCTGAAGCGGCTTCATGGATACGCGCTTAAAAAAGCCCATCCGATAAGCGGAAGTTCTGGGGAGCTAGGGCTTCCCAGGGAGAAGGTTCCAACACATCCTTATCAATCTGAAGGTATATCTGCGGTTCATAATCAGGCTCAGGGTGAAGGCTATTCCGGGAATTGAGGAATGCCAAATTAAGCCCTGGGGTGGACAGTTCCCCTGCGCCAGAGCGCACCAAGGTTTCGGGGTTTCGGGTAAGGGTGTCCCAGGCCCGGGCAGACTCGGAGTACAATCCCAGGGCTTGAGAACGGTACCGGTTATCCCCCGTCTGTTCTGTCAAGGCTTCTAGGGTTACCCCCAAATTATTTCGGACCACCATGAGTCGTTCCGTCAGTTCCAAATGGTCTGGCCGCTCATTGGGAAGCAGCATGGGAAAACGAATCCGGTCGGCATTTAAGAGATCCAACAAACGACTGTAATACCCTTGGGAGGTAAAATAATCTCCCCGCATATAGGAAGCGCTTCCCAAAGCATTAAGCAGCCGCCGATTTAAGGGTATCTCCGAAGAGGCGACAAAAAACCGCTCCAACGCAGGGCCCCATTGCCGTTGATGATAGTAGGCAGAGCCCATGCGGTACTGTACTTCAGGAGGAGCCCAGCCGTTCTGCTCGGATTGCATATAATACTCCAAGGCCCTTGCCATATTCCCCTCTTGGGTGAAGTAGGCCAGGTCCCCCAGGTCTGCATAGAGCCGGCCAAATTGCGGGGAACGGGAAAGGATCTGCCGCTTTACCCCATCTTCGTACAATCCGATCCCTTTAACCAGGTGTTCTTCAGCGGCAAAGAATTCCTTCTGATTCATTAATAATCTGGCATATCTTCGCTCTGTATCGATCCGCATATTTAGACGCTGAACCGGTTCTTCCTTGACTGCATCAAAGGTCTGAATAGCTCGTTCCAAGGTTATCCGTTCATCCGTCACATTATCGAAATAGTTATAATACCGGGCAAGATGATAATGGGGTTCCGGTAAAGAAGGATCCGCTCCTGCGGCTTTAACTAAGATATCCCGAATACCATCGATATGACTGATATACTCATTAGGAACCCCCCGGACTTCCTCAAGCTTTTTATCCAACAAATACCCCCCCAGTTCCGCCAAAGAAGCAGGGGCAATTTTTGTTTTGGGATTATCCATGAAGTAGGATTGCAGAGGAAGGACTTCCTTTAAATTGTCGGTACGGATAAAATACTTCAACATCCGTTCCACCACCGGATCAACCCAGCCGTACCGTTCCAGATACCGGGCATAGGCATCTCGGGCATCTTCATACCGTGTAGGGTCTATAGCACCCCAGGCAAGGGCATTATCCCCTACTGCCAGGAGCCCCTCCTTATCATCCGCCGCATAATCCAGGATATTTCTTCGGAGGAGACTGTCCGCTTTGGCGTAATTATTGAGATGAGTGGTTTCCATGGAGGCATAATCCAGGACACCCTTCTTATCCCGGGGATAATACTGCAGGAGTTCATCGTATTTTTCTTCTGCATAGACATATTGCCGGGAGTCTCTGAATCCTTCGGCGTACCGATAAAACCACTGCTTCGCCGGATGAATACTCAAGGCCTCCTTAAATACGTCGTTTGCCTGACTATAGTCCCCGGCAAGGAGATCGGTATATCCCTTCTTGTACACTAAATCCGCACGGATTGGGATATATATAAATCGATATGCTAAATACCCTAGAGAAGCTACCACCAGGGCAATCATCAGGAACAGCCGGAATAGGGGCAAGAATTTATGGACAAAAATATACTTAAAACTGGCATGGGCTGCATCCAGGGCTTCCCCGGTCTTTTTCTCAAAGTTCTTGGGTATGATGATAATCCGCCCAAGAATTTTCCCCACCAAGGGAACCATTTCTTTAACCGATGCGCCTTTGACCAGGGATTTTATCAATTTGGACATCAAGGCCGGCTCTACCGCCTGTTCAGCGATTGCCTCTTCGCAGGCAATACGCAGATTCAAGGGATAGGATTCCAAAGTCTTGTTAAGCAAGACCAATTCTTCATCGCTTAATTCAATTTCTTCTATATCTGCCGCGGGTCTAATCACCGCCAGGTCCTCATCTAAGGACCCTACAAAGGGGTGTGGGGAACCTGCACCATCCGGTTCCTCAGAAGCAATCTCATCTGGACTCTTAAAGGCATCAAAGATATCCAGCGGTAATCCTTCTAAGGAAGTTTCCTGGTCCAGATCAAAGGGACTCAATGCCGGATTAAGTTCTAGGCTCTCCGATTCAGACAGGGCATCATGAGACAGGGCGTTTTCGAGTTCATCCAAGGAAAACTCCTCTGCCGGCGGAAGAGCCGTCTCAGGAGCAGCCTCCTCTTGAAAGGCCTCCTCCTCGGATGGAGAAGGCTCAGGATCCAAGGCGTTTTCGATCTCGTCCAAGGAAAACTCCTCTGCCGGCGGAAGAGCTGCCTCAGGAGCAGCCTCCTCTTGAAAGGCCTCCTCCTCGGATGGAGGGGGCCCAGGATCCAAGGCGTTTTCGATATCGTCCAAGGAAAAATCCTCTGCCGGCGGAAGAGCCGCCTCAGGAGCAGCCTCCTCTTGAAGGCCCTCCTCCTCGGATGGAGGGGGATCAGGATCCAAGGCGTTTTCGATATCGTCCAAGGAAAAATCCTCTGCCGGCGGAAGAGCCGCCTCCTCTTGAAGGCCCTCCCCTTCGGATAGAGGGGGATCAGGCTTCAGGGGATCCTCCTTATCTTCGATGGAAGGGCCATCCTTTTCAGGAATGACCATTTCAGGGAAGTCTTCTTCTGGAAGTTCCTCCGGTACTATCGTTGGGGACAAAGCAGGGCTCAATAACTCACTAAAATTAAAATCATCATCCTCATCCTCCCACTCAAGTTCCGAGGAAACCTCGGATGCTTCGGGGGTGGTATCCAGCGGAATGTTCGTGTTTTCGGCTGGATCAGGAATAACACCGGTCTCACCGGCGGTTTCAGGCATTGGTTTGGGTTCTACAGGAGAGGAGGATAAAGAGACGTCAGAATCTGGCAGAGGAAGATCTTCCAGGGGAATGTTTTGTTCAGCCAGGATGATGTCTTCCTTACCAACGGTACGAAAGGAGGTTTTAAATGCTTCCAAATCTTGTAATGACGGCATATTAAGATATTGAGCTATCAACCGATAATTGTAAATAGTCTATGAAAACGATTATGGTTACCGGGCTCCTTATGCTTATTATCGGCACTATTGGGGCGGTAGATACAGAATCTTATCAATTTATTGATCATTTATTAAGTCTCAGCAAGCCGGGACAGCCGGAGGTATTTGAAGACGGGGTTATTTTTACCGCTCCTTCTTCTTACCGAAGAGTGGGGATTGCCTTTGCCCATGAGGGTTTTGCTCAAGTGTATTGGTTTCGGAAACTCCTCTTCCCCAAGGATAATCTCACCCCCCAAGAAGAAAAGAAAAAACAGTCCCTTTACACGGATTCGGGGATATTGTTCCATGTGTATACCCTGCCGGAGCATATCCGGGAATTGGAATATAGGCTGGTTATTGATGGTCTTTGGACGACTGATCCGGGAAACCCGGAATACCGGGTGGATGCGTCAGGGCTGATCCATTCGGTGGTGTCTATTCCCAATGTAGCAAAGTCCCCTTCTACCTTTGACGCCCCGCCAGGGAGTCTCAGCTTCATCTATACCGCCCCCCCCGGAGAATCCATTACTGTGGCAGGCAGTTTTAATGGGTGGGATCCGTTCATGTATACATTACGAGAAAAAACTCCGGGGCACTATTCCCTTACCCTCCCCCTGCCGCCGGGAACCTATCAGTATGTGTTCTTTCACCGGGGGCAACGGATCCTGGATCCCCATAACCCAAACCGGGTTTATACTAAAGACGGAAAAATTGCCTCGGTAGCGCTTATCCGGTAATGGGCGTAACCATCCTTTCAAACTCCTCTACCTGGACTGCGATAATCTCTACACCCTGCTGCCAGAAAGCCGCATCTTCCAAGGTAAACCCCGCAGCGAGAGCTAGGGTTTCCGCAGAAGCCCTCCCGGTAAGCCTGAGGAGATCCCGATACACCGCCCTAAAACCAGGACCTGCGGTTCTTGCTTTGGCATAGAAGCTGAGGGAAAAAAGGAGGCCAAACCCATAAGGGTAATTATAAAACCCTAAAGCAGGACTGTAGTAATGGCTTTTTACCGCCCACATATAGGGATGCAGCAGTTCCGGATCAAGCCCCTGGGCATAGGTTCTTTTTTGGGCATCCCGCATCAGCTCACAAAGCCCCTCTGGGGAAAGTTCTCCTAAAGCCCGGCATGTAAAGAGGGTTTCTTCAAAATAAAACCGGGACAGAATATCCACGATAACTTGACAACTATTTTGGAGGTTTCCCTCCAGGAGGGCCAAACGTTCCTGAAAGGAAGCGTGCTGTAAGGCCCCTTCAAAAACCAGGGTTTCCGCAAAGATACTGGCCGTCTCCGCCAAGGTCATGGGATACTGGGCAAGACTCCAGGGAAGATCCTTGACCAGTTCATGGTGCCAGGCATGACCCAATTCGTGGGCTACGGTGGTAACCGAATCAAAAGAACCATCGAAGTTGCAGAGAATTCGGGATTCTCCTACCAGGGGAAAGTTTGTACAATAGGCTCCTCCTATTTTACCTTCCCGCGGCTCCGCATCTATCCAGGAAAAGGCAAAGGCATGGCGGGCAAAGGTCCCCATACCAGGATCAAAGGCATCAAACTGGTTTGCGATAAAATCCGTCCCTTCCTCCCAGGTCCATTGCCGTTCTTGGCGTACACCGGTATGAACCACCGGCGCAAAAAGGTCGTAAAAGGCGCACACCGGAAGCCCCAGAAGCCGGGCCTTAGCCTGGAGATACCGGCGAAAAAGGGGAAGGGATCCTTCCATAGTAGCAATAAGAACCGCCAAGGTCTTTTCGCTGATGCGGGACTGGAACCGGGATTTTTCCAGAGCAGATTTCCAACCCCGTCGGGTTTCCAGGGTGATAGCCGTCCCTTTAACCCCATTGAGGGCCGCAGCAAGGGGAATTGCCAGGGACTTCCAGGCTTCCAATTCCGCCTTATAGGCTCGTTCCCGGATATGCCGATCCGGGCTATGGGCCAGGTCCCGAAGGCTGATGAGGGTCTTCCGTTCCCCGGTAATCTCGTCCCACAGCACCGTCGTGGAGGAAGAGAGGGACTCATGGAGTCGGGTCCAGGCATTTCCCCCAGAGCGGGAAAGGTCATTGGCCAGATCTTCCATATCTGGACTCATCTGGAACGGGGCCTTTTCCAAGGACTCGGTAATAAAGAAACCGTAGGGTTTCAGGGCATCTTCAGATTCAATCCATTGTACGACCAGGGCCTGCTGTTCTTTCAGGCGGTTCCTAAACAGTACCTTCCCTTTCTCCAGGGGCAACGCAGTTGCTTCCAGGATGTTGATCTCCCCCAAAGCCCATTCATCCCGGGTATCAGTGGTGTAGATGGCCTCTGCATAGGCTTTAAGGTTTTCTGCAAGCCCAGCAGCAGCTTCATAGGCATGGATCAAGCCCAAAAGCCCCTCTGAAGAAAGGGGATCCCCTAAACGCCCCAGAAAGGTTTGGATTCGTTCAGGGAGGAGTGCTTTATCCCGGATATATTCGGGAGCATCAAACGAAGGGTAGATAGTGGTGAGCTTCCACCGGGGATTTTTTTCCATCTTTTCCATTTTTTCCATAAGTATCAGGATACTCCCGAAGAAAACTTCAGGCTAGACGGTTGTCCCCCAGTTTTTCGAGGAATGTTCTCAGTCTTGAGGGAAAGGGGCCTGGTGGATATATGCCTCTATTTTTTACCAAAAATTTAAGGGCATGATGTCTCGTGTTCCGTATAGCTAACCCTGTGCTCCCGGTACGCCGAAATGCGTATAAAAATGACGCGGATGAGTATGCTGAAAAAGTCATTGCAAAACTTGACGAGGCAAAAAACAGACAAACCTGTACGGGTGAATACATTATCAACGTAACAATGGATATTGAGAACCGCGGCTGGTTAATAGCGGGTGATGAATACAACGGCAAACGTATCACCATAAAGAGTGATAACGAAGCCGAAACCCGCAACTTCAGTGGGAATCAAGCCAGGGCTAGAGCAGAAGCAAGACAGCGGGTTAGAAGAGGGAAGTCGCAGACTTGCGGAGCAAGTCTGACCCCTGTCAACAAGTTAAAAATTATTGTCCACAGATTGCGAGCTAAAGTTCGACGGATTTTCACCGATTGAAGAAGGCTTTTGGTGCAAAAATCAGTGTAATCCGCGTAATCTGTGGACCTTCTTTGTTTTCCATGTGCTTAACTGGTTGACAGTGGGAAGGCTCCCCCTACGCTCCAGCAATGACGGGAAAATCACCGCCATCGCCTACCGCCGTGACAAATCCGTAACGTTAAAACTCACTGAGTTTTTATCAAAATACCAGTGAGATTTCATCAGAAACTCAGTGAGATTTTCTGAAAACTCAGTGTGTTTTTTCTAAAGATCACCCTGTTTCAAACAAGCCCCTTGCCCATTATGCTTTTCCGCACTATAACCAGCTATCTTGTAACGCAAAGGAGCGGTCTACGGCAGTTTGATTGCGGAAGGTCAAACGGAACAATCCCCAGAACAGGAGCCAGTCGAAGTGGTATTTGACGCAGGAAAAATCGGGAAACCTGGGGCTTAAGGACATCGCAAAAGAAATCGATGGGCGGTCGGCGCTTTCTACTGCTTTAGCCATGAAAATGACAATTCTCTATAGACAAAAATAGTATTATAAAGTATTCTCCATAGCCAGGGAGGCAAACATGGATAATATAAAGGAGTTCATGACAATTGCTGAAGAAAAGATAGGGATACTATTGGCAAAGCGATTATTCTGCGTATTACTACTATTATTTGAAGTTGACAGGACGATCATTGTCGAGAAGCTGGGGGTCTCCCGGACAACCGTGAAAAAATACGGCGTGTTACTAGAGTCGGGAAACATTCAGGATATATTTGCGGACA
>JAIRLU010000171.1 GCA_031259215.1 Treponema sp.
GGTCTTCAAGATGCAAGGACTTTCAGGGCATCACTTTGTATTCTTGGACAATCTGCATTTCGGACTGTACTGTCATGAGGGGAACCAATTCTTGAGCTGCAGAAACCGCGGCCTCTACCATGGCCTGGGAATTAGCCACTCCATAGAGACTGATAAGTTTCTTGGAAACGGCGGTTTCCAAGAAATGAATGGGAATTTCTTTTTCATAGAG
Source organism: Treponema sp. (assembly GCA_031259215.1). Taxonomy (GTDB): domain Bacteria; phylum Spirochaetota; class Spirochaetia; order Treponematales; family Breznakiellaceae; genus JAIRLU01. The sequence goes on from JAIRLU010000171.1 coordinate 212, forward strand.
GATGTGATGTTTCACCTGTTGGCCTAGGGTCAGCTCCTGCAAACGGAGAACATGTTGGGACTCCGCTTCTTCGGTGATAAGTTTGTCCCGCAGATACTTGATGATCTCCGCACACATGGAAGGGTGCAGGTGTCCGGTATTCAGGCTAAGATGGTAATTTCCTGAATAATGCCACTCCATCTCAAAAAAATAATGGTGAAACCCTTCTCGATCCTTATCGCTTCGTTCAAGGATTTGCCGGGTCCGTTTATCATCACAATGGAAATAGTTCTTGACCCGCTGGAAGCGAATTTCCAGGGGGGCGGTGAGGAAAACCGACAGGACCCCCGGGACATCTTTAAAAATCACGTTAGCCCCTCGGCCGATTATGACCGCATTCCCTTGACTGGCTTCGGTTAGCATTGCGGTTTTAAGATAATGGAGATAATCATCCCTATCTTGGGAAAGGGATGCCCAGAATGACGGTCTCCGCTCATCGTATTTCCGAAATTTCCGATCCTCAATCCCAAAGGATTTAATCCGGGCTTCCAAGGTTCCTTTATCCACGAAACGATACTGTAAACATTGTGCCAATTCATGGGCAGTCTCGTCACCCAGGGCTGCTAATTCCCGGGAGATAGTAATAATTGCCATTTCAACCTATTCCTTTTGTGTTTTTTACCCTATTTCACAGGCCCTTGGTTATGATTGCCTGTAAAACCAACGACTCCTAGGCCCTTCAATCCATGTATCTGCTGAAAAGCCCATCACTTACAGTATATGACCGAATCAGGGCCCTGTCAAAGATACCCAGGAATCGGGAATCTCAGCCTTAGTTCGGGTGTACTTGCAGATTCCTGATTCTATGAGTACACTTTAACCAGTAAACGTTATCGTGTGAACGTTATCTAGGAACCTGTCGGCCTTTGAGGTATATTCATAAGCAGGATGTGTGGCAGCGAGATAGTTAAAGATAGGTATAACCATAGCAGCAGTGTACTGAAGGTCGGCAAAGTCCTAGCAAACCATATATGCTAAGGATAATGCATGCAGTTCAAATCTACCCAATCGAATAAAGTCGTGGTTTCTTTTAAGGATGCGATCCTCCGTTGCCTGCCCCAGGAAGGGGGGCTGTATGTCCCGGCTTCGGTAATGGACTTGCGGCAGTTTTTTCTGTATATGGATACCGATACGGCGTATCCCGAATTAGTAGCCACCGTCGCCCCCCCCCTGCTTCAGGGGGAACTTAACCCCTTCTCCGCGTCTCGGGTTGCCCAAAGTGCCTTTGCCTTTGAACCTGAAATCCAGCAGTTGGATGAACGGTTTTCCCTCTTGAGCCTCTATAAGGGTCCCACCGGGATCTTTAAGGACTTTGGTATCGCCTTTCTCGCCGCGGTCATGGAGGAGCTGCTGAAAAATAACAGCCGGGGCATGGTCCTTTCCGCTACCAGGGGGGATACGGGAGTCAGTATAGCCCATGCGTTTTATCAGCGGCAGAACATCCTCTCTTGCCTGCTCTACCCTTCAGGGCCCATCCGAGGCCTTGACCCCAGTACTTTTGTTCCCCAGGGGGGTAATATCATTCCCATTCAAGTCCGGGGTACCTTTGATGATTGCCAGCGTCTGGTAATCGAAGCCATCAAAGACAAGCCCTTTGCAGAACGGTATGGTATTTCCACTGCCAATGCCCTCAATCCAGGGCGGCTCCTGCCCCAGGCTTTTTATTATCTCTATGCCTTCATCAAACTCAAGAAACAATTAAAAGGGGATTTACTCTTCAGTGTGCCCTGTGGCAATTTCGGCAATTTGATAGCCGGCCTCTATGCTTGGAAGTTCGGTATGCCTGTACGGGGTTTCATCGCTGCCATGAACGCGAATAATGCCTTTGGAGGGTTCCTTAAAGGAGAGGCATTTAAACCCCAGCAGGTGATCTCCACCGTTTCTCCTGCCTTGGATGTGAGTGTTCCTTCAAATTATGAGCGGCTCCTCTCGTTTTATGAGGAAGCTCCTGCGGTGATGCGCAACATGGTATTTCCTGCGACTATTGATGACCGGACAACCCTGGGGATCATGGATAAGGTCTGGAAACAATACGGCATACTCCTGGATCCCCATGGAGCAGTGGCCTTTGCCGCAGCGGATCGGATCATGGCTTCCCATGACTTATCCAGCGGAGATGCGCATGTGGTCGTTCTTGCCACCGGTCACCCGGCCCGGGAGGCGGAATCGGTTTCAAAAGCCACCGGTCAAACCATATCAATTCCCCCAAGATTGGGGATCCTCAGGAAGAAAACCGACCCCATTGCACTCATCAAACCGCATCTTGATGCCTTGGAGGGAGCTATCGCAAGTTGTATCTAGGTAGGCCCCCTTTTTTCTGTTAATGTCTCATGGTATACAGAGACCCCTTTCTCCGTATGGTCCGTACCATGAGGTAAAAGCCTGGAAATCAGAGTGGGGCCGGTATTTCCGCTTCGTCCTAACCGAATGTCCCCCAAGCTCCGGTAATGCAGATAGGGAAACAGATTAATTTGGTTCTGAGAGGAATTATCGGGGTGCTGAAGAGGATTAATTCAGCTCAAGGGGGAACTATTTGAGATCGGAGTTAAAACCCGGGAAACCGGAGTGATTACCTCATGGTATGCAGAGGCCTATTCTCCGTATGGTCCGTACCATGAGGTACTATAAAAAGCATAAGGAGGACTTTATGAGAACTGTGTGCGGTATAGACCTTGGAACCCAAAGCTGCAAGGTACTGATATACGATTATGAAAAGAAATCGGTCCTGGCTCGAGCGCAGGCGCCGGTGGATATGATTGCAGAGAATGACGGCACCCGAGAACAAGAGGCTGCATGGTATCCAGCAGCCCTGAAAACCTGTTTCTCCGAGATAGAAAAAAGCAACCCCGGTCTCAACGGGAGTATCAGGGCCATCGGGGTTTCCGGGCATCAGCATAGTTTCGTACCCCTGGACGAGGAGGGAAACCCCCTGTACCGGGTCAAGCTCTGGTGCGACACCGCTACTGCCGCTGAATGTGGGGAACTCACTGACCGGGCAGGGGGGGAAGGGGCCCTTATCGCAGAGACGGGCCTTCCCATGCGGCCTGGGTATACCGCACCTAAGGTACAGTGGCTTAAAAACCATAAACCGGACCTGTTTGCCCGGCTGCGGCATATCCTGCTCCCCCATGATTATATCAATTTCCTCCTCACCGGTGCATACACCGCAGAATACGGGGATGCTTCGGGTACCGCGCTCTTTAATGTCCGAACCCGTCGGTGGTCTCCCCGGGTCTGTGATCTCATTGATCCCGCGGTCCAGGGTTATCTTCCCCGGCTGCTTGAACCGGGGGAAGCCGCAGGGACCGTTTCTGAAGCGGCTTCCCAGACCTTCGGCATTCCCCAGGGAGCCATCGTAGCCGCGGGGGGTGGGGATAACATGATGGGCGCCATCGGGACCGGGGCAGTACAAGATGGATTCTTCACCATGAGCCTGGGTACCTCCGGTACCCTCTTCGGTTTTTCCCAAGTTCCGGTGATCGATCCCACGGGAAACCTCGCAGCCTTCTGTTCTTCCACCGGCGGCTGGTTGCCCTTGCTCTGTACCATGAACTGTACCGTGGGGAGTGAAGAATTCCGTTCCCTCTTTGGTTTGGATGTGAAGGGCTTTGACGCCCAGGCAGCCAAGGCGCGCATTGGCGCCGGGGGGCTGGTGATATTACCCTTTTTTAACGGAGAACGAACCCCGAATCTCCCCAATGGCCGGGCCAGCGTTAATGGGATCACTGCGGCCAACTTCAACCGGGAAAATATCGCCCGGGCCAGTCTGGAAGCCGCGATCTTTGGGATGCGTATCGGCATGGAAGGGTTTAGCCGCTTAGGATTCAAGGCAAAAGAAATCCGGCTCATCGGTGGAGGGGCCAAAAGTCCGCTCTGGCAAAGCATCGCGGCTCATGTGATGAACCTCCCGGTGCGGGTTCCTGCAGGGGATGAAGCCGCGGCTATGGGTGGAGCTATCCAGGCCCTCTGGACATGGAAAAAAATAGAAAAAGCCCCTGCCTGGAATGGTTCAATCGAATCCTTAGTAGAAGAACACGTCATCTTAGAGGGCGGGGCTACGGTAAACCCCGATGCAGCCTCAGTGGCAGCCTACAATCAGGCCTATGAGGTATATTCCCGTTATCTTGGGGCTTTGAGCCCCTTGTACACATAAACGTGGAGCCTACTGGTTTAAGAAGGTTCTTTATTTGAACGGTACGTTGTATCGGGTAATTTTTGGAGGTTTTATGGCGGATTATTTTGTGGGGAGTAATGAGTACTTCCCCGGTATTGGAAGGATTACCTACGAAGGGCCTAAAAGCGATAATCCTTTGGCTTTTAAGTACTACGATCCTGAAAAAGTGGTGGGCAAGAAAAAGATGAAGGATCATCTCCGCTTTGCCGTTGCCTACTGGCACAGTTTCTGTGCAGATGGGGCGGATCCTTTTGGGGCTCCTACCCATCCTCATCCCTGGATCACCGATGCCAAGAACCCTATGGAGGCAGCGGAACACAAGATGGATGCGGCCTTTGAGTTCTTTACGAAGCTCGGGGTGGAATTCTACGCCTTCCATGATCGGGATATGGCTCCAGAAGGGGCAAGCCCCGGGGAAAGTGAACAGAACCTTCGGACCCTGGTGGCTAAGGCCAAGGAACGGCAGCAGGCTACCGGGGTTAAGCTCCTCTGGGGTACGGCGAACCTCTTTAGTCACCCTCGGTTTATGAACGGCGCTGCCACTAACCCAGACTTTGCCGTGGTGAGCCTTGCAGCCGCCCAGGTTAAGGCTGCCATTGATGCTACCATCGAGCTCGGGGGACAGGGGTATACCTTCTGGGGAGGCCGGGAAGGGTATATGAGCCTCCTTAACACCGATTTAAAGCGGGAAAAGGATCACTTGGCCCGGTTTCTGATCATGGCCCGGGACTATGCCCGAAAACAGGGCTTTACCGGAGCCTTCTACATTGAGCCTAAACCCATGGAGCCGACCAAACACCAGTACGATTATGATGTGGAAACCGTGGCAGGCTTCCTGCGGGCCAATGGTCTGGATAAGGACTTCCGGGTGAACATTGAAGCCAACCATGCAGAGCTTGCAGGTCATGATTTTGTCCACGAGCTTGAAACTGCGGCGAGCCTGGGCATCTTTGGTTCGGTAGATGCCAACCGAGGGGAACCCCGGAACGGCTGGGACACGGACCAGTTTCCCTCAAGCTACTACGAGACTGCTTTAGCTATGTATGCCATCCTCAAGGCAGGGGGCTTTACCTCAGGGGGCCTCAATTTTGATGCCAAGATCCGGCGGAATTCGGTGGACCTGGCGGACCTTTTCGAGGCCCACATCGGGGGCATGGACAGTTTTGCGGTGGGTCTGGAAGTGGCCCAACGGATCATCGACGATGGCAAACTGGGGAACTTTGTGAAAAACCGCTACGTCTCCTTTGATGCCGGGGAGGGAGCGCGGTTCGCCCAAGGGAAACTGAGCCTTGAAGAATTGGCCCGGCTCGGTTCGGCTTACGGGACTGCGGGGATCGCCAGCGGCAAACAGGAACGGCTGGAAAATATCTTGAACCAGTACCTGCTGGGCCTGTAACAAGGAGGATCCGCTGATTCGAGGGTGCAGGGGGATGGCCTCCCTGCATTTTTTTCTTTGGGTGTTATGTTTATCCTGCAAGATGACAGGTATGGTTTTATTTTTTTTATAAAAGTTCGATAATGAGAGAAACCCTATTAATTAAGGTAGCCGTGTATCACCTATACCAAGGATGAATAGGAGGAGTATTATAGCCCGTTGTTGTTTAACGTCATCCTGTTTAAGATGGCTGCTTATCTTGGTCTTGATGAAGGGAATTCTCGGTTGTACCCCTGGTCCGCATCACGCTGAGGCGCCACGGATCGATCCCTATTATATCAGCGGTTCTAAGGCAGATCGGGAAATCCTACGCCAGCTTTTCGTCCTTTTAGCGCAGGAAACAAAAAACCGGGAAGCAGCTACAGGAGAACCGGAAACGAGAGAACCTCATGGTGCTGCTGTTTATACGGAAGTTGAATTCGCCGTGGTTCGGGAGATTGCTAACCGGTATATCCGCTTACAGGAATACGGTAAACTCATCAATTTTCTTACGGCTCGGGCGAATCGAAATCCACAGGATCCTTATAACGCCTATTACCTCCTCATGGTGGCGTATGGGTATATCCAGCAGGAGGCCTACCCTGTGGCAGCGCTCTACTTCGATGTGATTATCAAGAATTACCCGGATTTGATGGTAGAGGGACAATCTATTCACCTAGCCTGCCTTAACCAGTTGATTACCCTCGTGGATAACCCGGAACAAGAGGTCACCTATTACGAGGAGTTGATTGCCCGCTTCTCTGATTCCCTGGATCTGGGGATGACCTACTTCATGTTGGGCCAGGCCTATGAACAAATCGGAGACTGGAATGGGGCCATCCAATCCTATACCCAGTATCTTCCCTATAGGGGTACCATGATTCCCGGGTTTCCCAATGCGGATCATTACGCCAAACAACTGGTGGACTTTAACCAGTCTCCCAAAGATTGGACCTTTGAGAATCTCAACAGCCTGGTCAATGCGGTTAAGGGCGCCTTAGCCGATGGAAGCAGCGTCCGGCTCCGGCAGTACCAGGCTAAAGTGAATTTTTTTGCCCGATCCTGGGCACAAGAGGATACGGACGATTCCGGGATGGCGGAATTCAACCTGGCTGACTTTATGCGGGGGAATCAGATCCATTACGCGGATGTGCTGGATACCAGTTCCAATGCTGCCGAGGCCTATTTACGCACCTCTGGATGGGATCAATTTATTTCTACCTGGTATTTTTATTTCAGAAAAATCTATTTTCCTTTGAATCCGGATATCCATGGTCGGTGGGAGTGGGCCGGAGTTTATTATGGAGAGAAATTCTAATGACCTATTTAGCGATCGTACTGTTTTTGATACCCTTATGGTGGTGGGGACGTCAATTTTTTAGAAAAAAGGGGATCTTCCTGGTCTTGATGTTTAGTACCGTGCTGTCCTGCGGTTCTGTACAAGCCGAATCAGTACGGGACGACCCGGATTTTTATGTCATCTTGCCGATTCCAGAACTTCCTGCAGAGCTGCTCTTAGAAATTCCTGAGGCAAAGCTTCTGGAAACCCTTGAGGAAGGGGGAAACTTGCGGGAAAAGATCCCTGTGGCAGTTGAAATGACCCCGGAATCACCTCAGGAAGCCCTGCTTACCGAGGTGGTGGATCCCAGCCAAGCATTCCGTCCCATGCGGCATGTTTCCAATACTGAACCAGCTCAGGTAAGACCAGAGATTTCACCGGTATGGCAGGGGGTCATACCGGGTCTTCAGGAGCCTTTAACGCAGCAGTACATCAGCCGGTATTCCAGTCCCCAAGGGCTTGCATGGCTCAATGCCATCATGCACCGAGGCAATCCTTATCTCGCGTTTATCCGACGGGAGATCGAAGTCCGGAATCTGCCGCCGGAATTGCTCTACCTCCCGGTGATTGAATCCGCGTATATTTCCTCGGCAGTGAGTAAATCCGGCGCCACAGGACTCTGGCAGTTTATGAAGAACAGTATCGCTCCTTATGATATGAAGATAACCGAGTGGGTGGATGAACGGATGGATTTCTGGAAGTCTACCATAGGTGCCCTCGGCAAACTAGAGGAAAACTACCGGCAGATGGGGGATTGGGCCCTGGCTCTAGCCGCGTATAATACCGGGCTTGGAGGCTTAACCCGGATCATCCAGAAAACCGGCATTAAGGACTATTGGGTTCTCTCTGCTAAAAAAGAACTGGCCCTGGAGACCATCCATTTCGTACCCAAACTGCTGGCTATTTCCTATATTATGTCCAATCCCCGCCGCTTCGGGGTTGAACCGGTATGGCCGCAGGATCCCGAATGGACCCGGGTCCCCGTGGGCCGAATCGTAGATATGGGATTATTGGCCTTGGCAGCCGGAGTTGACCAAGATGATCTTAAAAGGGCTAACCGAGAGCTCTTGTTTAATGTTACCCCCCCTGATCCGAATTATCAGCTCAAGGTACGGTCTGCAGATGTGGCGGCGATATCCGAGGTATTACAGCGGCATGATCTGGCCCTTATCAAATATTACTTTCATACCATTAAATCCGGGGATACCCTATCTGCCCTGGCCTTGCAGTATGGTATATCGGTGGATCATATCCTCAATTCCAATCCAGGCACCCAGGCCAAGTATCTCAAAATTGGTTCCCGTCTCTTGATCCCCGCATTTAAGGACCCCCAAGGACCGCTGAACACCGGTTCTCGTACCCCGGACTTGGGGCAATTTGAGGGTGTTCATCTGGTAAAATCAGGAGAAACCCTCTGGTCCATAGCCCGGTCCTATAATATCGCTCCTGAGGCCCTGGCGAATGCCAACGGCATGGGATTAAGCGATATTCTCCATGAAGGAAAACACCTCAAAACTCCGATAAGGTAAATATGAAACCACGTATACTCTCCTGTTTGCTGCTTGGCTTGGCAGGTTTGATTTTTGGAGAAACCAAGATTGCCATTAGCGGGTCTATTGAGTGGGAACGGATGGAAATTAACGCCACCGTAACGATGGATCTTGCTTCTGCGGGGATCCGCCTGCCTACCGGGAGAATCCAGGCAGAGGAAATCCTCCGTGGGGAATACCCCTATTTGGTAAGACCCTATCTATTGTCCATACGGGTTGATTCCGCTAATACCCTGGAGGATTTGTTAAACCAGGGAACCTTTTCCCTCAAGAGTATGGATAGTATCAGTTCATCTGCCCAGAAGATTCCTCCGGTGTTGACCTTTGACTTGGCCTTTATGTCCGCTCGGTACGCCCTGAGTCTGAACAAACTGAGTGGGGAACTCATGCGGCATAATCAGCCTATAGAGAGTATGCGGCTTCTCATTCCGGTTCCCACCATCCCTTATACGGGGATCCTGATTATCGCGGATGAGGTATTACCCGTCCATGGGAGGCATGGTACCGCGCTTACCCGTCCCTGTCTCTTCCCCAAGGTTTGGGATACGGATATGAACCTCATATACGAACAGAGCATGGTAGATCCTCAACAGGTGCAAAGTATCGTCCGGTATGTATCCCCCAATAAGATATTTCGGCCTACCCCTTCGGGACTTGAGGATGAACTGATCCGCCTGGTCGGTTCTAATCCTCTGCGGATCATCGCCCAGGGAGTATTTGGTATCCACCTCACCGATCCTATCATAGATCGTCAAGATGCCCTCCAGATTGTCTCTTTGGAGGATAACCGTAAACTCTTACGGGAAGGGCGGATAGCCATCGTCCTTAATCAACAGGTATTGAGTATGCCCTTCTCTACACCATAAACAGCCTGGTGGAGGCCCTGGGGCGCCTCAAGAACTCGGGGTTTCCCGGGGGGGAGCTTTTTTTTCTGCTTCCCGAGGGCCTTCTTCTTTCTTTACTTCATTCATATCCTTGATGTCTGCAATACCGATGAAAACTGAGATAAGCCCGATAAAGGCGGCAATCACCGGCAACGCTCCTTTGAGAAAGACCAACACATCTCTCCCCCATCCCAGGCCGGTAGGTAAAACCGAAAATATCACCCCAAAGAGCATTATAATACCTAGAATAAGCGCTTTCATAGTGTCCTCCAACGCTCAGCCCCTAATATGCTTTTTTATTAGAGTTGTTCGGAAACCTCAGTTTCCGAACAACTTCCGCTTAAAAAACGATAAAAAACGTGGATTTTATTAAGAAATCCACGTTTTTTGGAGACTTGTTCGAGAACCAACCGGGTT
>JAIRLU010000242.1 GCA_031259215.1 Treponema sp.
TTTTTAAGCGGAAGTTGTTTGGAAACTGAGGTTTCCGAACAACTCTGATATTGAAAAAAATAATAACACGAGAACATGAATTATAAAAACGCAAAAACTGCACATAATAGGTCTGTATATGTGCAGACCCGCAAAGCGGGTCTGACGCTGCCAGGAGGTGGCTCGGGCTACGGTTTGCTTATCCACCCTGCCAAAACGTCATATACAGCCGGAAGGTTATGCGAAATTGCCCCAATTTTATTGACAACAATATAAAATAAATTTACTGTATGAATTAAGGAGAAAATGAATGAGAAGCGAACAAGAGATGATAGATTTAATAGTAACATTTGCAAAAAATGATGCTTGTGTTCGGGTTGTTGCAATGGAAGGTTCGAGATTAAACAAAAATGCTCCTAAGGATAAATTTCAAGATTTTGATATTAGTTTTATCGTAACAGACATGGAAAAATATAAAAATAATGACAATTGGCTCGATTTTTTTGGTAAAAGGGTCATTATGCAAAAACCGGAGGGTATGACCATGTTTCCTCCAACACTAGGGAATTGGTTTAGTTATCTTATGCAGTATGAAGATGGAAACCGCATAGATCTTACACTAATACCTTTTAATGAAATAGAAAAATATTTTGACAGGGCTGACTCATTAACAAAGGTTATTTTAGACAAAGACAATATATGTCCGCAGCTTAATGACTCATCAGATATAGATTATCATGTAAAAAGACCGTCGTTTGAATTTATAGATGATTGTTGTAATGAATTCTGGTGGTTATCAATATATGTTACAAAAGGATTGTGTCGAAATGAATTATTATATGCCATAAAACATTTGAATATGATGAGAGAACAAATGCTCATAATGATCTCATGGAAAATTGGAATAGAAACATCCTTTTCATTAAGTGTTGGAAAAGCATATAAATATTTGGAAAAATATATTTCAAAGGAATTATGGGAAACAATAATAAAGACATATAAAAATGGTTCAATGGATGAAGTATAGGATTCATTGATACTATGTTGTAAGATATTTCAGGAAACAACAAATTATGTGTCAAAAGAATTAAACTATAAATGTCCGGACTATAACAAAAATGTAATAAAATACATCAAACAGTTTTTCCCAATACATAAAACAGGAAAAATAAAAATATTGTAAAGGGTGCAACTTCCCATAACGAGGCCGTCGAATTAATCGGCTTTGGGACAGGAAGGCAGGGACGTACGCCGCATCCCCTCACCAAGCCGCACTCATAACGCCCACCGCAGGCGCCCCCCCAGGGGGCTTAATGCCCCTGGCTGGCCGTGATGGTAAGGCAACGGGGCGCCCCGTACTTCAAGCTTTTGGAGGTTTCTGTTTCGGGCCAGCCAGACCGCCCTATATGAGACCACGCTTTACAAGATATAGGAAGGCCGGAACGTACGCCGCATCCCCTCACCAAGCCGCCCTCATAACGCCCACCGCAGGTGCCCCCAGGGGGCTTAATGCCCCTGACTGGCCGTGATGGCAAGGCAACGGGGCGCCCCGTGCTTCAAGCTTTTGGAGGTTTCTGTTTCGGGCCAGCCAGACCACTCTATATGAGACCAGGCTTTGCAAGATATAGGAAGGCAGGGAGGTACACCGCTTCCCCTCACCAAGCCGCCTTCATAACGCCCGCCGCAGGCGCTTTGACAAAGTCCCTTTTTTATACTATAGTATCAACCATTAAAGATATTAAGGATACTACCTCGTGGTTGATAGTGGAAAAATTATATCGATTGCTATAGAAGATGAAGTAAAGACTGCCTATCTTAATTACGCCATGTCAGTCATTGTGGCCCGGGCCCTGCCGGATGTGCGGGACGGGTTAAAACCAGTGCATAGGCGGCTTTTGTATGCCATGGACGAGCTGGGACTGCGGCCTAATGCAGCCACCAAGAAGAGCGCCCGTATAACCGGGGACGCTATGGGTAAGTACCACCCCCACGGGGACGCGTCCATTTATGATGCCTTGGTTCGTATGGCTCAGGACTTCTCCCTGCGGTATCCCCTGGTCCAGGGTCAGGGCAACTTCGGCTCCCTGGATGGGGATCCTCCTGCGGCTATGCGGTATACCGAGGCTCGGCTCTCCCGTATCGGCGACGAAATGCTCTTGGATCTCAAGAAAGAAACCGTGGATTTTGTTCCCAATTACGACGAATCCCTTTTAGAGCCTCTGGTGCTTCCCGCGGCAGTGCCGAACTTGCTCATCAATGGATCCAGCGGTATTGCGGTGGGGATGACCACCAACATGGCCCCCCATAACCTGGGGGAAGTCTGCGAGGGGATCTGCGCGTACATTGATAATCCTGAGATCTCCTTGGAAGCCTTGATGCAGCATATACGGGGCCCGGATTTTCCCACGGGAGGCATCATCTTGGGCCGCCGGGGTATTAAAGAAGCCTATAAAACAGGCCGGGGCAAGATCCTGATTCGAGGCCAGTTTACCCTAGAGACCACTAAATCCGGCAGAGAGGTCATCATCTTTCATGAAATTCCCTACACGGTAAACAAAGCCGCCCTGATTATTCGGATCAGCGACCTCATCCGGGATAAGATCATCGACGGCATCTCCGAGCATCGGGATGAATCTGACCGGGACGGCCTGCGGATCGTGATTGAACTCAAGAAGGGGGCCATCCTCAAGGTAGTGCTGAACCAGCTCTTCTCCCATACGCCTCTGCAATCCTCTTTTAGCGTCATCAACCTGGCCCTGGTGAACGGTAAACCCCAATGCCTCAGCCTTAAGGAACTGATCCATTACTTTGTGGAACACCGGATAGCGGTGATCACCCGAAGAACCCGGTATGAGCTTCGCAAGGCAGATGAACGGTCCCATATCTTACAGGGGCTGATTATTGCCCTGGAAAACATCGACGAGGTTGTGGCCGGGGTCAGGGCCTCCCGGGACATAACCATCGCCAAAACCCGCTTGGAAGATCGGTTTCATCTTTCTCCTATCCAGGCCGGGGCCATTGTGGATATGCGTCTGGGCAGGCTCACAAACCTAGAAACCGAAAAGATCCGGCAAGAACTCACCGAACTTTCGGTATACATCGCCTATCTGCGTTCCCTTTTGGAGGATGAGCAGAAACTCCGGGAACTCATCAAGGAGGAAACCCGCAGTATTGCCGAGCGTTACGGGGATAAACGGCGTACTGAAATCATTGCGGGGGAAGTGGAAAACATCAACATCGAGGATCTCATCAAAAAAGAAGAGATGATCATTCTCATTTCCAACCTGGGCTACATTAAGCGGGTGCCGGTGTCGGCCTACCGGAACCAGGGCCGGGGGGGTAAGGGCATAGTCAGCGCCCGGCTTGCAGAAGACGACTTTGTGGAGCAGATCTTTGTCGCTTCCACCCATGAGTACATCCTGTTCATCACCAATGAAGGCAGAGCCTACTGGATGAAAGTCCACGAACTCCCTGAAGGTTCCCGGATTTCCAAAGGGGTCCATATCAAGACCCTCCTCACGGTTTCTTCAAATGAAGATATTACCGCGGTGGTGTCCCTCAAGGATTTCACCGAAGATCAGTACCTGTTTATGAGTACTGCCCGGGGGCTGGTCAAGAAGATCCAAACCACGGAGTTTGCCAACGCCAAAACCCGGGGTATCATCGCCATTAAGCTTCAGGAAGGGGATAAGCTGGTGAGCGCCCTCCTCACTCGGGGCAATGATGCGGTGGTCCTTATCTCTCGGAAGGGCCAGGCCCTACGGACTGAGGAGAACCATGTACGGGCTATGGGCCGCTCCTCCCGGGGTATTATAGGCATGAAGCTCGATGACGACGATGAACTCACCGGTATACTCCGGGTGGATGACCAGGAAACCATGCTGCTCATTTCCGAATACGGCTACGGCAAGCGGGTGAGTTTTACCGAGTTTTCTTCTCATGGCCGGGGAACCGGCGGGCAGCGGATCCACACGGTTACCGAAAAAGCCGGAGAGCTTGTGGGATGCGTCAATGTCTTAGATACCGATGAGATCATGTGTATCACCAGCCAAGGTAAGTCGATCAAGCTCAAGGTGGACGCCATCCGGGTGATGGGCCG
>JAIRLU010000115.1 GCA_031259215.1 Treponema sp.
AGATGTTGTCAAGAACATAGAAATATTGTAGTCAATATGAAAAATTTATGCAATAGCCCTTTCCTGAAACAGTAAAAACAAGCCTTAATCCTCCTGCTGTATACAATTTCATACAGATACGGGCGCAGCCCGCTAGGGGTTTGGGGGAATACCCCTAATGCCATCCTAAAACGGAAAACCGTACACTCATAGCGGGAATACCTTTCCCAATTTGCGCCGAAGGTGTACCCCATAATTTTACCATAAATTGCGGGCGTAGAGCCCGACTCCATTATCTTAGATAAATTCCCCGCACCAAGGATGGCGCGGAGTAACAACTAATGCAGGGCAAAAAATACATATTGGTATCGCTGTTTATTTTATATTGTTTTATTTGAGGCTGTGTAATGCACAAAATAATGGGTTTTTCATATGCTCGTTTTACGATAGGGCGTTGTTACAGTATATCTTAACAGCGCCCCATATCAATGGCTTATTCTCCTGTCACAGTTGTCTCATACTCAACCCAAAGTCCAAGAATGCCAAGCTTCTGCGTAAAATCAACCGTTGAAATGTTTGTAATTCCACCGTTTTTCGCCGCTGCCTGTATACCGGCATCGGCGCTTCCAAACACACCAAGCCATATTTTACCAGAAGCTTGTCCTACTTTACTCCCAACAGGGTTAGTAGTGGCAACTACAGGGCTGGTTATTGTTGCACAACCAGCTACCAAAAAACAGATAGCCGCAAGGGCCATCACCACGATAATTTTATTCATAGAAAGCATCCTATAGGTTTAACGTCTTGTGACGAATTTTGTTTATTATTACCGAAGCCATGCTGTTTCGTCAAGTATTTTTCTGCAGGCATTTTTCGAATTTTTATTGAATAGAGTTGTTCAGAAACCTCAGTTTCTGAACAACTTCCGCTTAAAAAGCAGCAAAATGCGGAGCATTTTGCAAGACTTGTTCGATAACCAACCGGGTTATTGAACAAGTCCAATAGGTCTCTAGCGATCCGGTCATAGACTCGATTTTCTATGGAATACTGTACAATCCTTATTAAGAAACTATCGAGTAAAACCAGGAAAGAATTAAGAAAGTAACATCAGTCAAAGGCTGTCCGCAGTAATTCCTGGGTATAGGCCTCTTGGGGATTTCCCATGATTTCTCCGGTAGGCCCTGCTTCTACTACCTTTCCCTGCTTCATGATGAGGATCTCATGGCAGAGACTCCGCAGAATCCGAAGATCGTGGCTGATGAAAATATACGAAAGTCCCCGCCGTTCCTGGAGTTCTTTTAAGAGGGTAACCACTTGGAACTGAATAGTCCGGTCCAGGCTGGAGGTGGGCTCGTCCAGGACCAGGATGCTCGGCTCCAGCACCAGACTCCGGGCAATACAGATCCGCTGGCGCTGGCCGCCGGAAAACTCATGGGGGTATCGGGAGAGCACTTCCTCGTCTCCCAGGCCCACTTCCTGAAGACAGGTCAGTACCCGTTCCCGTCGTTCTGCTTTGGTCCCCAGGGCATGAATCAACAGCCCTTCCCCTACAATATGCTCAATGGTCATCCGGGGACTGAGGGAACCATAAGGATCTTGGAAGATGATCTGCATCTTACGCCGCAACGGACGAAGGGCATCTTCACGTAAGCCGTGAATTTCCGTACCCTCAATGCGGATGCTCCCCTGACTTTTTTCCAGGCCGAGAAGGGCTTTCCCCAAGGTGGTCTTGCCGCTCCCGCTTTCCCCGGCAACGCCCAAGGTTTGGCCCCGGCGCAAGGTAAAGCTCACCCCGTCCACTGCCTTGATATAACCCTTTACCCGCCGGAAGAAGCCTTTTTTAAGGGGAAAATACACTTTGAGATCCTGGACTGCTACAATCTCCTGAGCAGTACCATCAAGCATCGGGCTTTCTGGAACCGCTTCGGAGCCGATGAGCAGCTTTGTATAGGCTTCTTGAGGAGCGGAAAAAATGAGGTTCCGCTGCCCTGTTTCGATTATCCTCCCGTCCTTCATTACCGCCACCCGGTCGGCCATACGCCGGACTACCCCCAGGTCGTGGGTAATGAAAAGCACTGCCATACCTAAGTCCTGTTGTAAGGTTTTGATCAGGGTGAGAATCTGGTCTTGAATGGTTACATCCAGGGCCGTGGTCGGCTCATCCGCGATGAGGAGCTTAGGCTTATGGAGGAGGGCTAAGGCGATCATCACCCGCTGCCGTTCTCCACCGGAAAGCTCGTGGGGATAGGCGGAGAGCCGCTGTTCCGCATCATGAAGCCCCACCCGTTTAAGCCAGTCTACAATGAGGGGCCGGGCTGCAGACCGGGAAAGCCCCTGGTGGAGCATGAGGGATTCGGCAAGCTGTTTTTCTATCGTATAGAGCGGATTCAGGGAACTCATAGGTTCCTGGAAGATCATACCCATGTCCCGGCCCCGGAGCTTTCGCAGTGCTTCCGCTTCCATTTTGAGCACATCCCGGCCTTCAAACAGAATCTCCCCGCCAGGATAGCTAATCCAATCTTCGCTCAAGAGTCGCATCAGGGCTTGGGCGCTTACGGTCTTACCACTGCCGCTCTCCCCCACCAGGGCCAGGATCTCATGCTCATCAATATACAGATCGATTCCATGAACCACTTCTTTTAGGGGAACCGAGGACGAGGCGGTTTTGCTCGTATCCGATAGGCTTCCAAAGGCAGCTCTGAAACCTCGATACGTTACGAGATGGGTAGGGGGTACAGCAAGGGTTTTCATGGCTTCCTCCGAGGATCGAAGGCATCCCGGACCCCTTCACCGATGAACACCAGTAGGCTCAAGGTAAGACCTAGGATCGCAAAGGAAGCAATCCCCAGCCAGGGGGCATGCAGATTGGCCTTGCCCTGGGCAAGTAATTCACCTAGTGAAGGAGAACCTACCGGGAGGCCGAACCCCAGGAAATCCAAGGAGGTGAGGGTGGTAATAGAGCCTCCCAAGAGGAAGGGAAGGTAACTCAGGGCCGAAGTCATGGCGTTGGGGAGAATATGCACAAACATAATACGGCTATGCCTCATGCCCATAGCCCGAGCGGCAAGCACGTACTCGAAGTTCCGGGCTCGCAGGAATTCTGCCCGAACCACCCCGACAAGGCTCATCCAACTGAAAAGCAAGGTGATCCCCAAGAGCCACCAGAAATTAGGCTCCACCACCGAGGAAAGAATGATCAGCATGAAAAGGGTGGGCATCCCAGACCAGACCTCCATGAAACGCTGGAAGATGATGTCAAACCTTCCGCCGTAGTAACCCTGTAATGCTCCGAGACTTATCCCAATTACCGAGGAAAAAAGGGTCAAGCTAAGCCCGAAGAGCACTGAAATCCTGAAGCCGTAAATGACCCGGGCAGCCACATCCCGGCCCCGGTCGTCGGTCCCAAAAAGGTTTTCCCCCGTAGGCGGTGAAGGGGCAGGACTCGGCAGATTATAGTTGATGGTGTCATAGCTAAAGCCAATAGGAGGCTTCAGCATCCAGCCTTTAGCTTCGATACGTTCCCGGATGTAGGGATCCCGGTAATCCGTCTGGATGTCAAACTCTCCCCCAAAGATAAGCTCCGAATAGTCATGAAAGAGGGGAACATACAACTTCCCGTCGAAACAGACCACGATGGGTTTATCATGAGCGATACATTCCGCGAAGAGGCTCAACACAAAGAGGATACCAAAGAGCCATAGACACACAAAAGCCCGCTTGTTTTTCTTGAACCGCTCCCAATGGCTGAGCCGTCGAGGGGTGCCTGAGCGGGGAACCGGATTTCTAGAAGCATGGAGAGCTTTAGTAAAGATCATCCTTGAGCCTCGAAGGTGATCCGGGGATCAATAAGGGTATACATCACATCGCTTACCAAGGAAAGAAGGAGTCCCATAAGGGTGAACATGTACAGGGTAGCGAAGATTACCGGGTAATCCCGCTGCATAGTGGATTCAAACCCCAGGAGACCCATGCCTTCCAGAGAGAAGATCACCTCAATTAAGACCGACCCCGTGAAAAACATGGCAATGAATGCCCCGGGAAAGCCGGCAATGACGATGAGCATGGCGTTTCTGAACACATGCCCCAGAAGGATTCTCTTTTCCGTAAGTCCCTTGGCACGGGCGGTCATGACGTACTGTTTATGGATTTCATCCAAAAAGGAATTCTTGGTGAGCATCGTCAGCGTAGCAAAGCCCCCGATGGTGATGGCTACAATCGGCAGAACCAGATGCCACAGATAGTCCAGGATCTTAGCGGGAACGCTCAAGTCCGCAAAATTAACCGACACTAAACCTCGGAGGGGGAAGATCTTGAGGAAACTTCCTCCAGAGAAGAGTACTACCAGTAGCACTGCGAACAAAAATGAAGGAATAGCGTTTCCCAAGATCACCGCCGTACTGGTCCACAGGTCAAAGGGGCTGCCGTTTTTTACGGCCTTTTGTATGCCCAAGGGAATAGATACCAGGTATATGATGAGGGTACTCCACAATCCCAGGGAGATCGATACGGGAAGCCGTTCCGCGATGAGGTCCAGAACCGACCGTCCCCGGAAAAGACTATCTCCAAAGTTAAAAGAGGCATAGTTTTTAAGCATATTCAGGTACCGTACGCCTATAGGCTTGTCAAAACCGTAGCGTTTTTCGATTTCCGCAATCACCTCTGGATCAAGTCCCCGGGCGCCCCGGTACGCCGAAGAGCCGCTTTGCCGAATCCGATCCGCATTGACCGGTCCTTGAGATGAACCGCTTCCACTGATGCGCTGCACCGCACTGTTTTGGCCCAGACCCTGCATATCCGCGATGGCCTGATCTACCGGACCTCCTGGGGCTATCTGCACGATAAAGAAATTAATGGTAATGATCGCCCAGAGGGTAGGGATGATTAACAAAAGACGCCGTATGATATATGCCGCCATTATATACCCCTTAAACTCTTTTGACCTTACCGGACTTTCAAAATAATTGCAACACGCCTGCGGCGGGCGCACCTGCGGTGGGCGTAGC
>JAIRLU010000124.1 GCA_031259215.1 Treponema sp.
GTAAAGCAAAATCCCTGGTCCATCCCTACTATACTCTATGAGACCATTACGTTTGCTCAAACAAGGAGTATGGTACGCAATTCACACCCGTATCAACAACCGGGAACCCCTGTTCCGTAACCCTCGGGCTTTGGGGCTGTTGGCCACGGTCTTCTATGAGACGAAAGTGCGGTTTGTTTTCGAGATTCGGGGGTTACGTTTTGGGGATGACAGGCTTACGTTTTATATCAAGCCTGCGAAGGGCATGGAACTTCCGGTTATCATGAAATGGCTGAAACAGGTGTTTGCCCAGCGGTACAACCATGCCCAAGCACGGGAAGGGCATATCTGGGGAGACCGGTATGGGTCGCGGATACTCGAAGGGGAACCGCCTGAAGCGGAGGTTGCGGGGAAGGATATGGACATAAGGGTCAGACCCCCTTATAGGGAAGCGGAGACCAAAACCGCTTTTCTACGCCTGTTCCCGCTTCCCCTTGTCCCGACACCCGGATAAGGAGCGCCTATTCGCCCGTGTTCTGTAGCGGTTCCCCTGTTCGTCTCCAACAGAAAACTCCTTGGGGAAAAGTCTGTCCTAAAACAGGCAATAAATACAAATATGGGTCAAGTTTAGACCATGATAAGGTGGGGAACCCAGCCCAGCTCATCGGAAATAAAATTGGAGACTGCCGGAGCGTAATTGGAGTCGGCCGCCACGACTCCGTAACGCTGGAGTTCAATGTCGTTGTAGATGTCGGGGATACGCTCAAAATAATCAAAGTAGATTTCTTCTTCCGCCTTGACGGCCTTAGTGACAAGCGCCTCGTCTATCGCAAACGCCCTGACCACATTGCGCAGGAACCGTTCCGTCTGGAAAAAGCCGATGGGGAACTGTTCCCGTATAAAGGGAATTCCATGGGCTTCCTGAAATGCCGCCGCCACAAGGGGAGCGTACACATCGGAAAGCAGGATGTTGAGTTCGGTGCTTCCGGCGTTGTGGAAATGGTCGAGGGTCTCCCCTTCGCCGATAAAGGTGTTGGCATTAACGCCGATGAGGGCGAGAACCCGCTTTATCTCCTTTAAGTTGCCTTTGGAAAAGGGATCGTTTCCAGGAATTACGCCGAAAACATTAACCGTGTTTTTCCGTCTGGCGTCAGTTTTGATGATGTATTTCCTCGCAAGCGTTTCCAGCAGGAGGTCGTAGCCCTGCTGGAAATTACCCTTGAAGCTTGGCGTCTGCACCGCCAGAACCGGCAGTCATGCAATAGAGTTGTTCAAAAACTTCAGTTTTTAAACAAATTCCGATAAAAAACAGCAAAATGCAGAGCATTTTGCAAGACCTGTTCGATAACCAACCAGGTTATCGAACAGGTCCAATATTGTCCGCCACCATGCGTATGTCGTCGCCTATCATTTCAACCTGACAGCCTGAAATAACAACGTAGAGGTCGCCGTCAATAAGTTCCACTGTAGTGCGTATCTGCTCTTCAAGGCGACCCTCGCCGCCAAAGATTATTTCTTTTTCGGCCACGTTGGTAGAAGGTGTGGACACCACGCCACAGTAGCCGCCGCTCCAATAACCCGCGCCGGCGTGTACAAGTGGATATCCGGATTGGCGGGATTAGCGAACTGTTGGAGCACCAGGCTCTCCTTGATCTGGGCGTGGGTTCGATAAGCACCATCCCGGTCTTCAAAAGGCCCTTGGCCTCGGCGTCCTCGATCATAGCCTTGGCGATGCGATCCTTCACGCTAGAGAGGGGGTTAAAATACTCCAGTTTGAGGAGGAGATCAGCCCCCTCAATTCCCGCCGGCCTCATAAACCTACGGGGCCGCGGGAGGAGTGTGTCCCCCACCAGTTCCGTCAGGTTATCTACCAC
Source organism: Treponema sp. (assembly GCA_031259215.1). GTDB lineage: Bacteria > Spirochaetota > Spirochaetia > Treponematales > Breznakiellaceae > JAIRLU01. The sequence continues at coordinate 1,854 of JAIRLU010000124.1, forward strand.
TCTGTTTGTCATATATCTTCTCTCTATGTTTAATAATATATAAATCCGATAATATTAATATGTATTATAACGAATATTCTTTTTAGTTTGTCAATAGTGGTGACCATAGATGCTGCGGATGTTAGTCCGAGGGGTGTCAAAGCGCCAGAGCAGAAAAGATACGGGATAAACAGTGGCAGGGGTTACGACCGTAACCGACACTACTATATCAGCAACATGAGCGTATCCGCTGAAGTCTTTACCGCGATGATTCACGACCACTGGTCCAGGCATGGTTCTCAGGGCAGACCTCACCCAAGCACGCAATCATAGGCGCCACTCGGTATCGGGCTTTGATATTTTCATGTCTTCCCCGGAAGACTCTATGACATAAAACCCCTTTTTAAGCGCGTATTCCCTTTCTCAGTCGGATACCACCATCACCGCCAGGGCCCCGAAAAATTCCCACCTGTCGCCGTGCAAATCCGCGTATCTGCGCAGTTTTTCCATACGCTTGATGTGGGTATCTACATCGGCCATCTGGAGCTTCACTTTCACCTCAACGGCCATCGTCTGCGTACCGTTTTCCAGAAAAGCATCTATTTCGGCGTGTATACTATGCTCATCGTCCTTTATTTTCCGGTTGCGGTTAAGCACGCCAAAATTAAAGCCGAAGGGTCTGAACTTTTCCGGTAAACCGGGAACCAGGGTGTGTTCGGCCTCATCGCCGAATTTGTTGCCCAGATCGCCGACTATCCGCTGCGCCTCTTTAAGGGCGGCCTCGGTTTTTTCATGTGCCTGGCCGATCTCTCTTACGGTGGCTTGCGTCTCTTTAAGGGCGGCCTCGGTCTCTTTATGCGCCTGACCGATCTCGTCTATGGTTGCCCATACGTCATCCAGCGTCACCTTTCTAGCCGTTCTTCGGGCGGGTCTTGCGCGTTTTTCCCTTGTTGTCTTGACTGGGGACATACCTTTCTCCTTTACTATACCGCTATGAGCGGCGCTCAGGGTGAACATGAGCGCGAATCCTTGCAACGCTTCATGTTAAGGATGTATCCCGGTTCATAGTACAGCAAAACGTTCCGACTTTGATAAAGACGGCTGAGCCCTGGACAAGCTCCCCTTATCGGTATTCCTCCTCTTGCATATTCTTTCGCTTTGGGATAGAAATACACCAGCTATGAGTGATAGAGGACTAAGCGCCAACTACAAGCCGGTTTTCAGGGCAGACTTCGTCCAAGCACGCAAGCAGTTATGGGCCGCTCAGAGTTCTTGTCACCCCCTGCCAGCGTAAATTCACACGCTCTTTACCTTAAAAAGGCAGGACTGTCTTCGTATCGGGACGTTTTGCCTTTTTTATGCGCTTGCGGCATGGAAAAAGGAGGCGTCTATGGCAAATTAGTACACAAGACGGATATGCGGTACGCGCATAAACAGCGTACCACGGGGAAGGGAAGAGGTATATACGAAGGGCGCATATACAGCATGTTGCGATGCGTCCTCAAAACTTTTTATAAGGAGCATGTAATGTTGAATATAGTAAAGCGAACCGGGCTGTTTTTGTTCGGTGTTCTGTTGTTTGTCTGTGCTGGAAACCTCCAGGCACAGCAAGCCATGAGCCTTGATGGAGTCATCACCCAGGCGGCGAAGGATGTGGAAACGCGGCTTTCCGCCGGAGCAAAACTCGCGGTGCTGAACTTCACTTCCACCGCAGAGGCATTCAGCGACTATGTTATCGAGGAACTTTCCGGCGCGCTGGTGATGAACCGCAAAGTTACGGTTATCGAGCGCAAAAGCCTCGACCTTATCCGCAAGGAGATGAACTTGCAGTTGTCCGGAGATGTGAGCGACGATTCGGCGCAGGCGATAGGGAAGCAGTTGGGGGCTCAGGCCATTGTTACCGGATCGCTGACCAATCTGGGGGACCTATACCGGTTCAGGGTGAAGGTAATCAATGTAGAAACAGCCCGCATTGAGGCGCAGTTTTCCTATAACCTCGGTAATAATCACCAGGTTGCGTTCCTCCTGTCCGGGAACAACACCCCGCCGGTTTCTTCGGCAAGCCCGGCCGTACCGGCAGGCAGTTCGGGACCTGCAGCGGCAGCGCAAACGAACAAAGCCTACAAAATCGGCGATACCGGCCCGGCAGGGGGACTTGTCTTCTACGATAAGGGGAGTTACAGCGACGGCTGGCGCTATCTTGAGGTGGCCTCTCAGGATGCCGGGAAAGCCGTTCAGTGGGGAGCACTGAACTATAACTTAAAAGGGACGAGTACCACAGTGGGAACGGGGAAGCGGAATACGGCGAGCATCATGTATTACCTGCGCAATTCGGGGGAAAGCGGCAGGGCGGCGGAGATTGCGCAGCAGTATTCCCAAGGCGGGTATAAGGACTTTTTTTTACCAAGCAAAGATGAGTTAAACTTAATTTACACAGAATTAAGACTCAATTTGATGGGAGATTTTTCAATGGGTTTTTACTGGTCTTCGTCGGAATCAAGCTCGTATAGTGCGACTGACGTGTGGGTTCAGAGATTTAGCGATGGCTGGCAAGTCGACAGAGAGAGCTACAACAATAACACCCGCAAGGAGAGAACAAATGCAGTTCGTGCCATCCGTGCTTTTTAGGTATAGCAGGCTGAGGGTAACCCACGAGTGCCTGACACCCGTATGGAAACCGGTACCCCGGCGGGCGCTTCGTAACAAAGGTAGTATCCGCTCATGCGGTTATACATACCAATTTGTCGGCGGGACATAAAACTGCAAGCGCTCAAAGCACACGAAGGAGTTTCTATCATAATGAAAAAAAACAAATGGTATGATCAGGTAATGTTTAAAAAATAAACGGAACGATTCAAAAACTTTAAAAATAATGCGGTGCCTGTGGTTATTACCATCAACCAGATATGTGAAATGGGACAAAGCCGTGATCCTGCAAAACCAGGTCATGGGCTTTTTGACGACTATACCAAAGAAACCGTTACATTCGATTCAACAACGGTAACCGTAGCATAGCCGGCGGATTTTAAAAATGGTTCAACCGACCAAGACGTGGACGGCTAGGATTAACCGTAACCCAGGTGGCTTGCGGGGAACCGGATACTACTATTTATAAACGCCAATAACCCGGTAATAATGACCGCGGATTTGACTGGGCAAATTCGCGGCCATTATTCAAAACTCCTTCACCCTGGGTATTATAACGGGTTGGGGGGATCAATGGGATCTGCCGATGACTTTCCAAAAGGCCGGGAATGGGGTCTCAACCTATGATCCTTAGTATACAACCTATCCGCTTTCGCATATACCGAACTGGATATTGAACGGCAATGGCGACTGCCTTGGTAGACGAGCTGATGGAAGGATTTAACAACAAGTATCTGGTTGTCGGTTTTGACACGAATGGGAATTGTATTGAGGTTATGTATAATCTGGTGGCTGGGGCATTGCCAACGTCTTTCACTCCCTGAAATGCAGGAACGAATACCTGCAAAAAATACCGAAAGGGGCTTACTATGCCGATTTTGACTGACGAAAAAGCGGACGCTCTTGATGAGATGTTGACCAAAACCAGACCGAAGACGAATCCCCAGGTTCAGGAGCCGTTTATCAAAAGCCGTGAGCGGATGATTGTCCTTGACACATTCTCTGCCGAATACCTTAAAGCAAAAATGATGGCGACCAACAAAACCCCGGCGGAACTGATCAACTGCATGATTTGCCGCGAAATGGCGCTTGCGGAAACAGCCAAAGCATAGCGGGTACGGGCGGTGAGCGTAGCCCGGCCCGCCTTCCGCTCTATGTCAGAGGAAGGCGGACTCCAATGGTTCTCAGGCACTTGCATCGTATGAGGTCATTCTCGGGCTCTTGGATACGGGATAAGGGTATGTTGCCGCAGTAAATGAAGCCCTATCATCAAGTAAAATAGTTACCACCATAATAACCTGGTACTTGGGATTTTACACTAAAGTCACCGTATAGGCCAAGTAAGACCAAGGGATGTTATCGGGAAAAGAGACCGGCGGCATCAGTGCCGGCAGCAAAAGCACCGGGTTACTTTGCCGCGCAAGCGTGGCGTTTACCGTTTTATACATGAGGAGGCGGAACTATGGAACTATCCGCTGCTCCTACCTCCTCACTGCTACCTGCTAAAAAAGAATAACCCATGGCAATCGTAAACAACATCGACGAGGTTTTACACCGCATCCGGGTGCAACTCTACCATAACCACCTGCCCCATGTGGAAGGTTTGTACATCGCCCGCACCAACAACGAGGCGACCCTTACCATCGAAGAATTCTGCAGGGCCCTCAAGAACCGGAGCAGCTTTTTCCTCAAGGAACCCCAGGTCATCACCTTCGGCCCGACCCTGACCGTCCTGGAATTCGCCCCCTAATCTGGTCTTCACGCTTACCCACACATAGCCTATGTGTCTCCCCCACAGTAGTCTATGTGTCGGCCTCCTTGCCGCATTACCGGTCGGTCCGGTTCGTTCCGCAGGCTGGGGAGTGCTCACCTCCAGGGAACCCGCCAAAAGACCCTCGGCCTGGGGCGGCCTGCCCGCCCAGGCAATGCGCTTTCTTTACAAAAATAGTGAACGCTGATATATTTGCAGCAGAGGAGGAAAGAGATGCCAATCATGACCGCGGAGCAGGCGGCGGAATGGGGAAAAAGCCTGAATTTTGAAAAAGTGTGGGCGGCATTTATGGAAACGGACCGTAAGTTCAAGGAAACAGACCGTAAGTTCAAGGAAGCCGCAGAACAACTAGTAGGCTGATTAGACTAAAAGTTCGGATATAAACCATGAAGTTTTATCCGGGCATCTTCCGTCGTAAACTGCCACCGGACTATCTTCTGCCTGGTATTCCGGTCAAGCTGCCATG
>JAIRLU010000130.1 GCA_031259215.1 Treponema sp.
CTGCAAGCCCAATGTAAAGAAGGCTATACTCACATGGGCGGCTGACGGGGCCTGAATACGGGCACCAGCGCGGGGCTGAGGGGTGAGTACCGATACCGTCACAATCGAGTTAAAAAAAAGAAAAGATGCTAGCGTAGGTGAACAAAGAATATCCGGGATCCCCTAAAAACAGCACTAGCCGCGTGGAAATGGACGAAATGGGGAGCTTTTACTACGATAAAAAGCATCACATCTGGCTGTGGTGGACTATTGACCACGAAACCGGTGCGGGAAAAAGCGTTTTGGTTTGGAACGAGGGAGCATAAGAATCTTGACAAACTCCTGGAATTACTGGACCCGCTTACCATAGGGAAGGTGTATACGGACGGTACCTATGCGTATTACGAGTGTTTTTCGTCAGAGGCCTTGACGGTTACGAAGAAAAACACGCAAAAGATTGAAAGGAACCATCGGTCCCTGAGGACATGGTGCGCCCGGTTAGTGAGGAAAGGCATCCGTTTCTCAAAAACGGAACAAATGCATAAAATCGTTGTGGCCCTTACGATAAATGTCTGTTTTTTTGGGAGGGTATGCTTGATACAATAATTTCAGGACATCACCGGCAGCGGCGTGGATCAATGAAAAGCTCGGCGGGGCCGCTGAATATGCGATCCTCAATTACGATCAGGAAGAGATCCTCCTGGAACGGGGTAACGGTATCCGGGACGCCCTAAGGGAACTGGCACCTCAGGCGGTGAAGGTTGCGGATCAGCCTGCCATTAATCCCCGGGAAGGAATAAGCCAGACCGAAACCATTCTGGAGGCCTATCCTAACCTGAAGGTGATAGCTTGTATCGGCGGCGGCGGTGCGGTGGGGGCCAATAACGCGGTTAAGGCGGCGAACAAATTAACCGATGACTTTGGCATCTTTGCCGCGGATGCCACGGCGGAAGAGGTGGAGGCCATCAAGAACAATGAGGCCATCAGGATGTCGGTCCTCTTTTCCGGCAGTCCCCGGGCTAACGGCCACATCATTTACGGCTGGGTTCGGAAGCTGCTGAATAACGAGCCGGTGGATCGAAAGGTCATGCGGGAAATGATTCCGGTTACCATAAACAACCTTCAGGCAGCAGAGTAACAATCACAGCGGATCCGTATGGGGTCCCCAGGTTCTGTGCGGATTCCACCCTTGTCTACGATAATAAAGGGAGTTATATATGGAAGACTTCGTACTTCAATTAAAAAATATCACGAAGACCTATCCCGGGGTAGTGGCCTTACATGATGTTACCCTTGAGGTGATCCGGGGAGAGGTTCATGCCCTGGTGGGGGAGAACGGCGCCGGTAAGTCCACCCTGATTAAAACCTGTACCGGCGCAGTGGAACCTGATCGGGGGAAAATCCTTGTCAACGGAAAAGAATTCTCCTCCATGTCTCCCAAGCTGGCAGAGGAAAACGGCATTGCGGTGATTTACCAGGAATTCAACCTGGTGGACGAACTTTCTGCAGCGGAAAATATCTTTCTGGGGAAGGCTCTCCGTAAGGGTATCTGCATCGACCGCAAAGCGATGGAAGAAAAATCGGTGGAGCTTTTCAGGATGCTTGATATTGACATCAATCCCCGGGAACTGGTGCGGAACCTGACGGTGGGGTATCAGCAGTTGGTGGAGATCGCCAAGGCAGTATCTGAGAAGGCAAAAATCCTCATCATGGATGAGCCTTCGGCGCCCTTGACCAACGCGGAGGTGGAGAAAATGTTTGAAATGGTAGACCGGCTGAAAGCCCAGGGAGTTACCATTATTTATATTTCCCACCGCATGGACGAGATTTTCCGCCTCTCCGACCGGATCACTATCATGCGGGACGGCCAGAAAATAGAAACCCTCAGGACGTCCCAAACAAATGTCGAACACCTGGTTACCGCTATGGTCGGTCGGGAACTCAAGGAAACCTATCCTGCCCGGAGTGGGTCATCCATTACGGATACGGTGCTTCTGGAAACCCGGCGCCTTTCGGGGAACGGCCTCAGGGACATTTCTTTTAAAGTCCACCGGGGGGAGGTCTTGGGCTTTGCCGGGCTTATCGGCGCGGGCCGGACAGAACTCGCGGAATTGCTCTTCGGGGTGAAGCCGAAGGCCCTCGGGGACATTATGTTTAACGGAAAGCCGATAGATCCCAAAACGCCCCGGGATGCCATCAACAGCGGCATTGCCCTGGTTCCGGAGGATCGCAAGCGCCAGGGGGCGCTGCTGGATATCGACATTAAGGGCAATATCTGCATGGCGATTCTGAGCCGTATATCCCAAATATCGGTGGTCAATAAAGGGCAGGAACAGAAAATTGCCCAGACTTACAAGGACAGCATGAGGATCAAGACCCCGGATCTGTTTCAAAAAATTAAAAATTTAAGCGGCGGCAATCAGCAGAAGGTTATTATCGCCAAGTGGCTTGCCACGGAGCCGGAGCTTATCATCCTGGATGAGCCCACCCGGGGCATTGATGTAGGGGCCAAGCACGAAATTTACAAACTCATCAATGAACTGGTGGAAAACGGAAAAACTATCGTGATGATCTCTTCGGAGATAGAGGAGCTGATGGGAATGGCGGACCGGATTATCGTACTTTCCGAGGGCAGGATAAGCGGCGAAGTTACCCGAAAAGATTTTGATCAGGAGTTGATTATGAGTTATGCGTCTAAAACTGAAAAGGAGGCGGTATGAGTATTGAAAATTCTCAGATAAAAAAGATTCTTGGGATTGTCAAAAATTACGGTATCTATCTTGCCCTGTTATTGTTAGTCATTTTCTTCAGCGCCCTTACCGGCGGTAAGTTTCAAAGGCCCAATAATATCCTCAACGTGATACGGCAGGTTTCCATGATGGGGATCGCCTCGGTGGGGATGGCCTTTGTGCTGCTTCTGGGGGGCATCGATCTGTCCATCGGTTCTACCATTACCCTGGTGAACATTACCTCTGCCTGGTTTATGGTCAGGGCGGGGATGCACCCGGTTCCGGCCTGCCTGATTGCCCTGGTCATGGCGACGGCGGTCGGTTTTTTTAACGGCTGGGTTATTGCTAATATTAGGATGCCCCCTCTCATCGTCACCCTCTCCACCATGACCATCCTGGAAGGTCTCGCCTTTATCATCTGCGGAGGGGTGCCCATCTTCGGATTTCCCAAAGGCTTTAGCGTTATCGGCCAGGGCTATCTGGGACCGGTGCCGATCCCGGTGATCATCATGATCGTGATCCTCTCCGCGGGGGCTTTTATCCTCAATCAGACCTATTTCGGCCGCTACTTTTACGCGGTGGGAGGCAACGAGGAAGCCTCGGCTCTTTCGGGGATCAATGTGAAACGAGTCAAGTACCTGGTGTATACCCTGTCGGGGTTCTTCGCAGGCCTGGCCGGTATCGTGATGCTGTCCCGTACCATGTCCGGCCAGGCCCTGGCGGGGAAGGGCTTCGAGTTCGACGTGCTCACCGCAGTGGTTTTAGGCGGGGTCAGTGTGAACGGCGGGTTCGGCAAGATCTCCAATGTGGTGGCGGGAATCCTCATCCTTGGGGTTCTGAGCAACGGCATGGTACTGATGAACATCACCCAGTATGTACAGATGGTGATCAAGGGATCGGTCCTGCTGCTGGCAGTGGGCTTTGATTGTTACCAGAAACAGCTAAAGGGCGGACGGTAGCAGGCGTCGCAGGGCCTAGCGGCAGGTATTAGAAGGCCAGGTCCATACCCAGGAGCTTGCTTCTGGGTTCTTCATTGTTTTGCCGGTATTTCCGGGGATATGGTCCTGGGCGCTTTTGTAGACGTGGGAGTTGATCCTCAGGGCGAGCGCATATACATGAGAGCAGGAAGAAGGTAACCACGAACAGACACGAACCAAATGAACTGGTACGTTGACGGGGCCTCATAATCGCTGAAATTCGACGTAGTTCTTTGCTGTTCGTGTTTGTTTGTGTGGGCGGACCTCAGGTCCGCCATGGTCGATTCTCTTCAAAGATAGGTGGTTGTGCGGAATGTGCAGGGGTGAAAATTGTATGTGCGCTGACCCTGAGTTGATCTTGAACTGGGTCTTCAGGGCTGGACACTGGAATTTGTCCGGGAAGACCGTTGTGGTATAACCGATGTCCATGGGGTTGTCAATCTGGAATGCCAGTCCCCTCATCGTGCTCAGGATGATGTTACGTTCCTTCATGATGATGATCGCCCTGGTCACGATGATCAAACTTGACAACCGGTTTATTTCGCCATACCATAAGGTCGATTATGTTGACAGGTTACAATCAATGACGGTTAAAGAAATTGCGGAGTTGGCCAAAGTCTCCATCGGAACCGTAGACCGGGTTATGTATCGCCGGGGCCGGGTGTCAGCGGAAACCAAGGCGAGAATTGAGGCTATCATTGCACAATATCAATTTACCCCCAACCCCATAGCCCGGCAGCTCAAACGAAATCGGGCCTACCGGTTTTGCGTCTTCCTACCTCGCAGGGATCAGGATGCCGGTTATTGGGACCAAGTCCTGGAGGGGATCCGGGAGGGCCTCAAAGAGATTGCTCCTCTGGGGGTAGAAATGGAAATTATCGAATTTGACCGGTACAGTCCCAAGGAATTTCGTAAAGCCTCTGGGGCCTTGTGGGCGGAACAATTCGATGGGATCCTTTTATCGCCCATCATACCTAAAAAAACCAAACTATTGATTGACACCATCCATGAAAAAAAGATTCCCTATATTTTTTTTGATGCGGACCTTCCCGAAACGCAACCCCTCTGTGCCATTGGCCAGGATTCGTTCCGGGGAGGGTATCTGGCCGGTAGGCTCATGCACCTTTTGGTAGGCAGCAAGGTAAGAAAACCCCTGGCGGTCCTGGATGCCCACGGGGAGGACTACCACATCACCCGGCGCAGGGACGGTTTTTTACGGTACACCGAGGAACAGGGCTTTCTCACGGTGGTACAGGAATATTCCGGTTATAAAGGAGTTGAAATATCAGTGGATGAAATTGCCCTTTTCTTAAAGGACCATCCCGATCTGGGGGGAATTTTTATCACTAATTGTATGGCCCACCGGGTGGCAGCGGCCACAAAAAGACAGAAAAGAAAGCACCCCTTTGTCCTGGTGGGTTACGATCTTATCCCCAAGAACCGGGAATTGCTCCGAGACGGCGAGATAGACGCGATAATCTCCCAGCGTCCAGAAGAACAGGGCCGACTGGCCCTGCTGAATCTGTACCGCCACATCGTGCTGGAGCAGCAGATACCCCTCAAAATGGAAATCCCTTTGGATGTGTATTTTAAGGAAAATATCCCCCTGTAATTAACCACCCCCGGAGGCTTGTCTGCTGTACCGGTCTGTTCATTCTTCTTGTTTCCCACCACCAAAAGTATAATGGGCGATAACAGTATGGTAGCGGCGCTTGGAGGGAGAGGTGGAAAAAAAGACAAATGAGCTATCTGCAGTAAGGGATGTAAATATGGGGGCTCAATCGGGGAAGGGATACTGGGAGGTAGCAAACAGGATGTATTGGCAGCGGGATGTTACGTTTAAGGATGATCCGAACACAACGATGGAAAAGCATAGGAATCTGCAGACCATGAAATGAGTTGCCTTAGGGATACTTTTTCTCGTGCAATCATGTTACAAGACAAGACTCTGAAAGGGCGCTTATAGTATTGCTGGGATTTGAGGAGTACATCAAAACCATTTTCAAACTCCTTAATGCCCAGATTATTCAAAACCTCCTGTTCCACACTGGTTCATTGATGCATAAGCCAATTCCTAAGCGTCATACTAACACCTAAAAAGCAAGCGCTAGTCCTGACGGTGTCCCGTAACTCTTCTACCAAGGTCATAACAACACCAGTAGGTCACGCATATATAGCAACCCCCGAATCAGGGAAAAAAGGATCCCTATGCCTACTCTCAAAGATCGGCAGCATCTCTCCCGGCAAACCCGACTGATCTGCAAAGAGAGATACCGTAAACTGCACCCTCGAACTATAGCATACCTTCTTATGGTAGGGATTCATAAGCACGGTTCTCATCCCAAAGTCCTTCCCGGATCTCTCCTTGTATACTGGGAATATCCAGTATGATATCCGGGAGCACGAGATTAGGATCACTTATATTCGGCAATTTCGACAGGTTCGCCTCATAGAGCCGTCTCCATTGGGAGGAATCGTTATATACCCAGGGGTATCCGGCTATATTCCAAAGACAATCCCGCTCATTCAACCAGGTCCGTATCCGATATTGAGCCGGTAATGGAAAGATTTCATGTACCGACGCAAGGAGATCCAGCACCCTATTTGCGGCAGCAAGGGTCTTTTCCCAATCCTGTACGGTTCGGGCCTGTATTGCCTCGGCATAGGCAGCCGTAGCCCCCCCATAAGCATCAGGAAAGTTGGTTTCCGCATTAATTGCCGTCGCCCAGTCGAGTCGTTCTTTGGCTGCAACAATAGCTCCATTGGCCTCCTCTCGTTTCCAGAGATCGATCCGGGCAATCGCCCTGCTTACCTGCTCTGCCGCAGCTATGGCACCGTCTAAATCATCTACAAGGCGCTTATTTAATGCCTGTGCATAGGCATCTTCAGCCTCCATAAAAGTATCTCGGAATTGGGTATCCGCCCCAATCGACACCGCCCAGTCCAACCGTTCTTTAGCCGCAGCAATACTCCGATCCGCTTCTTGGGCTTTACGCATCTGAGCGGCCTGATTCAGGGCATCAATTTCCGCTACTGCAGCGAGGACCTGATTTACCCCAGAAAGCACTTCGTCCCAGTTTTTAAGGGTCTTGGCCTGGACCGCATCGTTGTACCCAGTACTGGCTTGGGTATAGGGTTTCGGGAAAAGGCTCTTGGCCCCAATTGACGTGGCCCAGTCGAGCCGTTCTTTAGCCGTAGCGATTGCTCTATCAGCTTCCTGAGTTTTTTGGGCTTCATAGAGGGTTTCAATCTCCGCCACCACAGCAAGAACTTTATCTACCGCAGCGGTTGCATCAGCCCAGTTTTTTCCGTTCTTTGCTTTTACCGCATCGGTGTATGCAGTACTTGCCCGGGTGTAAGGTTCGGGGAAAAGGGTCTTGGCTCCCACGGACGTGGCCCAGTCCAGCCGTTCTTTAGCCTTGCTCAGGGCTACATCCGTATCTTTCGCCTGTTGCGCCTCCATAAGCTTCTCAATCTCCGCTACGGCAGCAATCACTTTGGCGGCTCCTGCTGCGGCATCGGCCCAGTTTTTCGCGGTCTTGGCTTTCACCGCATCGGTGTATGCACTGCTTGCCCGGGTGTAAGGTTCGGGGAAAAGGGTCTTGGCTCCCACGGAGGTGGCCCAATCCAGCCTGGCTTTGGCCGCTGCCAGAGCCGTATCTACGTCCTTTGCCTTGAGCCGCTCAATCTCCCCCACGGTAGCCCCTACTTTATTTGCTGCGGTAATCGCATCCTTCCATTTTTCCCCAGACCGGGCCTTTACCGCATCATTATATGCGGAATTTGCCTGATTATAGAGATCCGGGAACTGGGTCTTGGCACCAAGTGAGGTGGCCCCGTCAAGCCGTTCCTTGGCCACAGCCAGAGCCGTATCAGCCTCGTACATATCAAGCTGCCGTGCCACATAGTCATCGGACATTTTAGCATACTTGAGCGCTTCCTCGGCATAGGCAGTGGCCGCATCATAATCCCCCAGATCAAAGCTTTCTCGGGCTAACCCTACAAGCCGAACACTCTCCAAAAAATATTCATTATTGACCAGAGTACTATCCACGGGGGCTGCGGCGATGGATACCCCAGCCATACCAAGCATCAAACCGCATACCCCCGAGAAAAAGACTCGGTTCATCGTATACCCCCCAGTTTTGCCTGGGCACTCTTTGCCCGTTTATCGCTGTCGGCGATTTTATCTTGAGCGGTCCCTATGGCTTTTTCCGCAGTCTGGCGTTTTTTCGCGGTAGTATCCCGGACCACCGTGAACTGGTCCGCTCCTTGGGTAAAGAGTTCTAGGGCCTGCTTAAAATCTTTGGTACTCAGGACCTGTTCCCCTTCGGTATAAACCACATCCGCTTCCTGATATGCCTCTTTCATCGCAATATGGGCTTTCAGGTTCAAAGCTTCTTCCCGCAAGGCTCTCGCTCGCTGCCGTTGTTCTTCTGCCAGAGCTTCCCATCCGGTATCAGCCACCTGCTGGTATTGCGTTAGGGCCTCTGCCGCGGCTTGTTGAGCAGTAGCAATATCCTTCCCCTCATAAGCCGAAACTGCCTGCTGTAGCTGTTCTTCTGCTGCGGCAAACCCCGGAGGATCAAACCGGCTCAGGTTATGGGTTTCAATCTCCGAACGGATCCCCAGACCTGCCGCTTCTGTTTTTAGCAATATATATAGGGCTTCTGCTGTAGCAGATTCTTGTGCAAAGGCATAATACTCTTGTGCATCATAGAGGCGGAGGGCCTCTGCCGCGGTTTTATCCGCACTATCCAGAGGTTCAGGAAGCAATTCTGCAGCCCCTGCTTCCAAGGCCCCTTCCCGGGCGCTTTGAACCGCTTGGTCTCTGGTTTCCTTATACCGCGGTATGGCTTTTAAACCAATTTCATTATAGGTATCCCCCAAAGCCGTATAGTTCTCTATGGCCTCTTGATACTCTTGGGGGCTTCCAGGCTTGAGGGCTTCTACCTGGGCGTACCGGGATTCAGCCTTGTTCCATTCATCAGCATAATAGAGAGGCCCTTCAAAATCCTCGGCTCGTTTGCGTAAGTTCTTCACCCGCTCTTGAGCAGCGGTCAGTGCCTGGCGGGTCTCATTACTGGGAGCTTCTTCTTGGGTCTCTGGGGTACTGGGAGGAGGTGCACTACCGCAGGAAATCATGCTGAGGATTATACCCATTCCTATTATACTACTTATCCCATAGGGATATTTCATTCATGACTCCTCGCCGTATTATAAATGTGGACCTTTATGAGTACTAGGATCACCTACCATGGTATGATTATTCATTACTTGCATCTTTAACTGGTCTCTTGGTCTAGGATCCCTAGTAACTAAAAGCAGGCTATATGTAGATAATACTCACTTCTAAACGTAAGCTATAATAGAGTTGTTCAAAAACTGAAGTTTTTGAACAAATTCCGATAAAAAACAGCAAAATGCGGAGCATTTTGCAAGACTTGTGAGATAACCAACCGGGTTATCGAACAAGTCCAATCAATTTTCATTTGATTTGGTCATATATCCCATATTTTTTTAATAATAGCTATATGTTCATTTTCGTATTTTTTAGCAATTTCTTAAATTGTAATGGGGATGTTTTTGTATTTTTTACCTCCCCCTATACACACTTCTTAGTTTTCCAGTATGCTCTACCCATGGGACTCCCTAAAACCTCGGGTGAATCGACGATCCGCCTATGAAACGCATTATTTTGAAGGCCGGTGAAGAAGAACGTATTGTCTCAGGCCATCCCTGGGTCTATGATAACGAGGTTGCCCGGATCCTTGGACCAAAAGGCCCGGCAAACCTTGAGCCAGGGGAGACCGCGGATGTAGAAAGTTCGGGAAAAACCTATTTAGGGAGAGCCTTGGTAAACCCCTATTCTAAAATAATCGCCCGCATATACAGTCCTTCTAAAGAAGGGATCGATAAAGGCTTCTTTAAGCGCCGAATTCGGGAAGCGCTTTCCCGCAGGACCGGGTATGACCTGCACCGGGAATCTGCCCGAATCGTCTTTGGGGAAGGGGATTTTCTCCCCGGTCTCATCATCGACCGCTTCGTGGGTTGGCCTCAGGAAGTTATGGAACCTGCCTTTTCAGAACGGCCCATCAGGTTCGATCTGGCGGAATCTGCCCTGGGACCACCGAGTTCCTGGCTTTCGATGCAGTTCCTCAGCTATGGTATGGATAGTCGTCGGGAAGTAATTTTGGCGGCTCTGGAAGAGGTCTTGGGGAACCTTCCAGTAGGTCAGGACCGTATACCCTTGGGCCAGCCCACAGGCATCATCGAGAAATCTGGAGTCCCCTTTCGGGAACGAGAAGGGCTTCCTCCACGGGAAGGGATCATCACCGGGACGTTCCCGCCAGGAGGAATCCTGATCTTTGAAAACCATTTTCCTTTTGGGGTGGATCTTGAGCAGGGGCAAAAGACTGGTTATTTTCTTGACCAAAGAGAAAACCGCCGTAGCCTCAAGAAATGGATCACTCCAGGGGACCGGATCTTGGATGGTTGCTCCTATACGGGGAGTTTTGGTATTCATGGGGCCCGTTTCGGTGCTGCTTCGGTACATGCGGTGGATGTTTCTGCGGAGGCCCTTAAACAAGGGGTGAACAATGCTCGGCTCAACGGGGTAGAGGATCGGATTATCCCGGTGGAAGGGGATGTTTTTGAGGTGCTGCGAACCTATGAACGCACCCGGAAGGAACGGTTTGATCTCATCATCCTGGACCCTCCGGCTTTTGCCAAAACCCGTTCTTCCCTGGAAGGAGCCCTCCGGGGATACAAGGAAATTAACCTGAGAGCGTTGAAGCTCCTCAATAAAGGCGGCGTACTGGTAAGCTGTTCCTGCAGTCATGCCGTAGATGAACGGGCTTTCAAGCGCATGGTGGCGGAAGCGGCTCGAGATGCGGAACTCAGGCTCATGCAGCTTGATTTTCGCTACCAAGCTCCGGATCATCCCATTCTGATAGGGTATGATGAATCTTTATATCTCAAATGCGGATTTTACCGGGTGTTGTAGAACCTTGGAACGCATCAGCCCCTGTCAGTGCCGGGACTTGGTCTTGGGATGTATTCTGAATATTATTATCCTTGAAATCCATAGGGGAAACCATTATGGTAATATACATAAGGAGCACTTATGGCTAAAATTGTATTAATCGGGGCGAATCACGCCGGTACCGCTGCAGCTAACACGATATTGGATACCTATCCTCAGCATAGCTTAGTGATTTTTGATGGTAATAACAACATCAGTTATCTTGGATGTGGTACTGCCCTCTGGATTGGACGGCAGATCGACAAGCCCGATGGTCTCTTCTATGCTTCCAAAGATACCTTCACCGCTAAAAAAGCGGAAGTCTACATGGAAACCGAAGTGACCCGGATAGATTTCGCGGCAAAACAGGTTTATGGGGTAACGAAGACCGGTAAGGAGATCTCTGAATCCTATGATAAACTCATCATTGCTACCGGCTCTCTTCCCATCACACCGAAGATCAAGGGTTTGGACCTTCCCAATGTAACCTATGTTAAGCGTTTTCAAGATGGGCAGCAGATAAACCATCTGCTGGATCAGTCGGATATTAAAACCGTAGCAGTGGTTGGGGCAGGGTATATCGGGGTTGAGCTTGCCGAGGCAGTGCAACGGAGGGGAAAGAAGGTACTGCTTTTTGAAGCCGCTACCACGTCCCTCTCCACGTATTATGACGAATGGTTTACCCAGGATATGGATAAGGTCCTGGGAGATAAGGGTATTAGCCTCCACTTTGGAGAACTGGTCCAGGAAATCGCCGGGCCTGATAAGGTCAGGGCCATCAATACCAACAAAGGGGAATACCCGGTGGATCTGGTTATCATGGCCATAGGGTTCCGCCCCAATACGGCCCTGGCTGCTAAGGACCTGGAGACCTTCTCCAACGGCGCATACCAGGTCAACCTGAAACAGGAAACCAGCCAACAGGATGTCTATGCCATTGGAGACTGCGCCACAGTGTACAGCAATGTCCTGGGAACCCAGGCCTATATTGCCCTGGCCACGAATGCGGTACGGAGCGGGGTAGTGGCAGGGCATAACGCCTCGGGAACTCCCCTGGAATCGGTGGGGGTGCAGGGGTCAAACGGTATCTGTATCTATGGATACAAGATGGTATCTACCGGACTAAACCTCAAGTCCGCGGAAAAAGCAGGCTTTACTCCTCTCTATACCCAATTCGAGGATACCCAGAAACCGGCGTTCATTAAAGAGGATAACCATACAGTTAAGATCCGCATCGTCTACGATAAAGTAACCCGTCGGGTTTTAGGGGCCCAGATGGCCTCATACCAGGATATTTCCATGGGTATCCATCTGTTCTCTCTCTCGATTGAGGAGCATCTCACCATTGATAAACTCAAGCTGTTGGATATTTTCTTTCTTCCTCATTTCAACCAGCCCTATAACTATATCACCATGGCCGCCCTTTCGGCTAAATAATAAGGAAGGAGTGATCCAGAATAAATCCATCGTATCCTTTTTTTATAGAGGAGGGGCTCTGTGTATGCTCCTTCTCATGCGAGATGCAGCCCTAAAAAATATGCGTTAAACGAATCTACCGATGAAGTACATTCGGATCCTAGGGGACTTAGTTCCATTTTGGTGGAAGGAGCCTGGCTTTTTTGCAGGGTTTCGTCTCTTTGATTATAAAAAATGAAGGTTTAGAAACTACGCGGTAAAGGAGAAATCTAAAAAACGTCTCAATCCTGGAAGATGATTTTCCTTTTTAATAAGGGCTTGAGCATATCCAGGAAGGAGCGTATTTTTATCGATAAGGAGTATATGAATACCATGATTGTTATTGTCGGTGGACTGGGAATACTGTTAGTGATCATTGTCATGGTCATTGTGATGATGGGCCGGTTAAAGCGCGGTGATTCTAGTTCCTCTAAACGGGCTGAGAATCAGAAACTGCTGTTTAGACAGGCCAGTAAACGACTTGAACAAAACCCTCGGGACCCGGAATCCCTGGTTGTCGTAGGGAATATTTATTTTCAGGAACAAAATTGGAATGCGGCTTTTAAGACCTATGAAATCTTAGTCGAATTATCCCTGACCAACAAAGATCTGAATGAATTTGAGATCCAGTTACGCTATGCTCTTGCTGCTTTAGAGTTGGGAAAACCAGATGAGGCCTATAAAGCCTTGCTTTTAGCTCGGTCCCTACACCCCACCAATTTTGACGTAAATTATAACTTAGGGATTATTGAATTTCAAAGAAAAAGTTATGAAAAAGCTGCCTATATGTTTATTCAGGCGTGTAAACAGAACCCTGAACATCCCCAGGCGCTTCGCTATCTGGGAGATTCCTTTGTAAATCTCGGTAAATACAAAGAAGCCCTCCCCCTCATCCGTAAAGCCATTGATTTTGCTCCCGCTGATAAGGACTGCCTCTATACCTTGGCAACCTGTTATGCTGAGCTGGGCAGGATCGATCAGGCCCTGAGTATCTTTTTGCATCTCCGTCTTGACCCGGTACTCGGAGCCAATGCGTGTCTCCAGGCGGGGATCATTCATATAACCCAGCATCACGACGTAAATGCCATCCAAGATTTTGAAATCGGCCTCAAATTTGAAAAGACTAGTTCCCCGGAGGTGATGACAGAGATGCGATACCGTTTAGCCACGGTTTATCTTGGACAAAATGAAATAGGAAAAGCCTTAAACTTACTGGAAGCGATCCGCGATAATAACCCAGGGTATAAAGATGTAAGTGCTTTGATAGATCGGTATCAAGAACTCAATGCCAATAAAAATTATCAAATTTTTATGCTGGCTCCGAGCGCGGATTTTATCGCGTTGTGCCGTAAGATCGTGTTAAGTTATTACGTGCATGCGAAAGTAAAAATACTCAATGTTACGAATAGAAGCGAATGGGTGGATATAACCACAGAGATCGAAACTCCCAAATGGTCGGATACGATTATGTTCCGGTTTGTCCGAACCCTGGGATCCATAGGGGAATTGGTGGTTCGAGATTTTCATGCCCGCATAAAAGAAGTGAAAGCCGGCAAGGGCATTTGTCTCAGCTGCGGTAAATACTCCGAAGAAGCCCGGCGCTATACCGAGGCCCGCATCATTGATCTCATCGAAAAAGAAAAACTCATGCAGATTTTGAATACCGTGGATGCCCGGATAAATTCTTCTACTGCTATGGCGCATAAGTAAGCAGGGTCTATACCGAAATCACTTGTGAAGGAGGTATAGAATTCCTCAAACCGGCTTTGGCTTATCCTATTAGGAACCCGTCCCTCGATCCCCTCTTTCTGTAAGGGTCTACCTTGGAACTCCAGGGAAAGAAAGCCTTCTTTGAAAATTATGCTTTTCCCTCACATCGATAAACAGGTACATACCATGGCAGGAACTTCTGAAATCCCCCTCAAGCTTAAAACCGCTTACTTGAAAGGTAAGATTAAGAAGATTCTTATACTCCTCTCAAAAAATTATACAAGAATCTTCTTACTTGTTTTTATAGAGTACTTCATCTAAACGAAGTAGTACATAAACAGAGCTACCGAGGTCTACTCCTTTTTACGATCCAAGGTATCTGGATAGGCATCCAACTTACCAACTATTACCATAACCGACATTCCGCTCCCGCCGAGGTTTGTCCATTGCTTCATTCACCCTCAGTTGGCGTCCTTCAAATTCACGCCCGTTAGTACCTGCAATAGCGGCGCTTGCCTCTTCGTCGCTACTCATTTCGATAAATCCAAATCCTTTAGAATTGCCGGTTTCACGATCGAAAATGATCTTAGCAGAGGCAACACTTCCAAAACCTGAAAACAGATTACGAAGTCCATCTTCAGTTGTGTTGTACGAGAGATTACCGACATACAATTTCTTGGCCATTGAGAAAATTCCTTCACCCAGATTAAACCAGCTCATACTGATTTGATGCGTCCGGGCACGCTGTTATTCACGCCCATTAACCATGGACGACTCCAATCTCCCGGGAGAAATACTTCTTCCCTGGGAGCTTATGGGATGCAAAAATAAGACAAATCTGGATTGAGCAGAACAGTGAGAAGAGCAAAGCAGAATCCTTAAACTTTTGAAAACCGGTACATCTACAATAGAATCACCATACCACAACATATTCAAAAACGTATCCTATTATCATAGTCAAGCATATCTTAGTTTTCCCATCACGTCAAGCATTATTTATTTTTTTTGTATATTTTTTATAAATTTTGTAATAATTAACGATTATTTCTTTGAATGATTGGAAAAATATGATGTTTTGTAAATTATTTTTTACCATACAAAAGTTTAGAGAAAAAGTTAAAAAAAGTAATGAAATGGCCTCCTAGATGTCCTTAACTGCCACACCTGGCTGCCCTCTTGGACATCTTCCAAGCAAAGGGATCCTGGTATAGGGACCATGTTCGAGCCCTCCCAAGGGTAACCCCATCCTAGTAAATGAGGTTCAATGAGGAATGTTCCCTTCCCCCCCCTTTTTTTTAGGGAAAAAGCCGCATGCATAGTTTCATTGCTACGGGTTTATCCTGATTATGCCTTCTTCAAACTTGCATCCAGGGTATAAGTGGGTTAGTATAGTAAAACTATGTTTGATGACTGTATTATCATGGCTGGAGGGTCCGGAACACGGCTCTGGCCTGCGAGTAATTCACAACGGCCCAAACAGTTCCTGCCGGTCTCCCGGGGCGGTTCCCATACCGGGGATTCGCTGGGGGGCCATACCTTTTTCCATGCTGCTCTTGAACGTGCCGTGGCATTGATTGATAGAGACAGGGATGGACGGGTTATCATCATTGCAGGAGAAAGGCATGTGCCCTTTATTATCGAAGCCTGTGGGCTTTTGCATGAGGCCTTGGGAGATCGGTTGGTACTCATCCCTGAACCGGAGGCGAAAAATACCGCTGCGGCCATTGCCTTGGGAATCACCTATGTTCAAAGGGTATCCCACGGTGAACGGACTATCCTGGTGCTTACGAGCGATCATAGTATTCAGCCCTTGGAAGTCTTTAAGGTAAATGCCATCGCCGCAGCAGCCTTTGTCCGGCAAGAGCAGCTGGTGGTTTTTGGTATTCCCCCCCGCTCCCCTGCAACCGGATACGGGTATATCGAAACCGCGGAAAGGCTTTCCCTGCCTGAAGATGTAGGGGCCAGGGCATTCCGGGTTGCCTCATTCCGGGAAAAACCGGATCGAGCCGCCGCGGAACAATTCGTTGCTGCGGGAAACTTTTACTGGAATTCCGGGATGTTTGCCTTTTCTTCGGGTTTTATGCGACTTGAATTTAAGCGTCATGCTCCGGACGTCATAGCTCCCTTTACCCGACTCCCGGTACCGGAGGAAAGTGCTTATAAGCATACTCAAGGAGTACGGATTCTTACTCAGTGGCCAGGTTTACCCGCCGTGTATGCGCAGGTGCAGGCTATTTCTTTTGATTATGCTATAGGGGAACAATGTACCCAAACCGTGATGGTAGCCGCGGATTTTGCCTGGCTTGATGTGGGAAGCTGGGATGAATACGAGCGATTGGTGGGGGATACGGGATCAGAAGTATACCAAAGCGGAGGGAACCCCTGTTTTGTCGATGCAGATATACCGGTGGCCCTTTGCGGTGTGGAAGATCTGATCGTGGTGGTCCGTTCAGGTAACGATGGCGCCCCTCCTTCGGTGTTGATTGCCAAACGGGGAGAAACCCAGCGGGTTAAGGAGATTGTCGAAAAGATCCGCGCCGCAGGAAGGACAGAACTCCTCTAAGGGTATTACCCCATGGGCTAAACTTGACCCACAAAAATGGTAAGGGGTATTGGGAGAAGCATTGGTTCGGAGATTGCTCGTTTCCCTGCAACCCTCGTAAAGCAAAATCCCTGGTCCATCCTTACTATACTCTATGAGACCATTACGTTTGCTCAAACAAGGAGTATGGTACGAAATCCACACCCGTATCAACAATCGGGAACCCCTGTTCCGTAAGCCTTGGGCTTTGGGACTCTTTGCCACGGTCTTCCATGAAACGAAAGTGCGGTTTGTTTTCGAGATTCGGGGGCTGCGTCTTGGGGATGACAGGCTTACGTTTTATATCAAGCCTGCGGAGGG